>DXJM01000251.1 GCA_019057355.1 Promethearchaeota archaeon
ATTGAGGAAATCATTAGTTCAAGTGAAAAATGACTAGTGTAAATTCCTAAAGAAATGATATATCCTTGTGTTATTGGAAGAGGTAGGATACTCAATATGATATTTAAAATCATTGGAGGAGGATTAACTGAAAATACTTCAAGGAAATAAAAGATAAGCGATATTGCCCATTGAATCATGAATGATGTTCCAAATATCAAGATCATATATCCGACAAGAGTTCCAATTCTAATCATGTTTGCTCTTTTACCACTTTTTGCTTCATTACTAAAAATATTGCTTATTTTTCTTCCTAAAATAATGACTATACAAAACCCAAAAAGAGAATTTAAAATAGATGACATGAGACATAAAAAAAAAGCAACGATACTTTGGGTTACTATTAATAAAACCACAGGAAATCCAAACATCATCAAGATTAATGCCACGTCAACATTTCTAAAGAGACTCATTACAGCAATTTTTTTTAACTCATTTTTTTTTATTGGGAGAATTTGAAGCATTTTAAAAGCCTCTCCAGTCATCAATGATCCTGTTGGAAATAACCCTATCATGAGAATGTAGAGCAATGCCATTAAAAAATAAATTCCCATTACGAAATTAGATATGAAAAAAATGGTCTCTCGAGCAATTGAAATAGTATTCATGGCACTAAAAAGCTCATTATACCCTATGAGTGGAATTAGAGGAAGAATAGCTAATGCCACACCAAATCCCAACTTCATCCCTAAAGCTTGATTTCTAACTGACTTGTTATTTTTTTTGTATTTTTCTAATAACCTGCTTTGTTGAGCACCAGAGGATTGGAGCTGTGATGCCATCAATGCCTCATGATAGGTGTATTTTGCAATAGAAAATGCTTTCAACTTTTTTTTCTCCACTTTTATCGCTTCTCCTTTTTGTTCATTTGTATCTTCTATAAGTTGCCTGTAATTTCTTTATAATGTCATTAACAGAAGTATCTTGCTCAGTTAATCGCAAGAAGACTTCCTCTAAATTCGCTCCTATCTTGTCTGCTTGATTGCGTAATTCATCAATCGTTCCGATTCCTACAATTTTTCCTTTATTTATAATTCCAATCCTATCACATAGTTCTTGAGCAACTTCCATTATATGAGTCGAAAATAATACTGATCCCCCGTTTCGGGTATGGAGATCCAATATTTCTTTTACAACTCTTACTGATTTGGCATCAAGCCCTGATAAGGGCTCATCCATTATTAATAAGTCAGGGTCATGTAAGATGGCAGAGATTATTTGCATTTTTTGCTTGTTTCCATGGGATAATGTTGCAATGAGACTATCATAGTAATCAAGAGCTTCCAAACTTTCTAAATATTCTCTTGCACGCTCAGAAGCCTTTATCTCATCCAAATTGCGAATAGATGCCACAAAATTAAATAGATTGCGAGGTGTGAGCGACTTAAAAATTAAGGGTTCTTCCGAAACATACCCTACTCGCTTTTTAATTTCTATTTCATTCTTAAAGGAATCCAACCCCAAAACCTTCATTTCCCCTTCATCGGGTTCTAACAAGCCTAATAATAATTTTATCGTAGTGGTTTTTCCTGCACCATTAGGCCCTAAAAGACCAAATACTTCTCCATTTTTCACGCTAAATGATATATCATTAACGGCTTTAACGTTTCCAAAAAATTTTTTTAACCCATCAACCTTAATCATTTCTGCATCGGACATTTCTATCACGCTATATAATAACTTCGATGGTTTCTAAAATTACATTAATTGAAATTAATTTCATATATAAGCTTTTGTTCACAAGTATTTATACTTTAAGATCTACTATATAATACTATCTGGTCAATTATTGAAGTAGTCATGAATGCCAAAATATTGATTTTCTTCAAATTAATATGGCTCTATCAAAAAATCCTTTTTTCAATTCAAGAGTGAACCAAACTTGAACATAAATTTCCCCTCATCTCAAGGTCTTTTTTATGGTATTTTAATACATGTAAAAAGAGTAAAAAAAAAGGTTTATTTTTCATCATGTAGATGATTAGTCATTTAATGGCATGAAATAATATCAAGTTCATTATAAACTTCGATAGTCTTGTGTAATCTTGAGACATTTTTATCACCTATTATCTTGTAGATTTGAATGGTACCATCCATATTAACAGAATTATTAATGGTCTTGACTAATAATTCTGCTGTAGAACCACGTACAATTAGAACGTTATCGAAAATTGGTTCTAATTCACCATCAGACCTCACGAACACTGCCTCGAAATGTATTTTATTTACCATATCCATCATTCTAATCATCTCCTTTTATTTATTTACTTTTTAATATTTAAATAAATATTTTATCTTTTTTCTTTGAAATAAGCAAGAATTTTCACAAAAAAACGTCCTCCTCTTATTTTTAACTTCTCATCCTTTTTTAATTTTTGCTCCTTTCTATTTTGACCTCCTAATTCTATTTTTCTATTTTTCATTTTATCAAAAATTTATACTATTCATCCTTTTATAGTTCTCATCAAAATTCATCGTCTAATTAAAGAACTACTAATTACAATTTTAATTCAAGTTAATTTCTTTAACTATTTATGACGCATTATATAATTTAGCATAATTG
>DXJM01000252.1 GCA_019057355.1 Promethearchaeota archaeon
TAATATTAATATGTTTTACTCTTGCAGTTTTTTTTTCATGGATTTCAAAACTCCTCGTAATATCACCAATCGGACTTGAATTTAATCATGTCCCTGATAAAGCCTTTGTTGATGAAACTAATCCCGTTTATTGGCTTTTACTGAGAATAACAGATTTTAGAATAAGTTATGTATTTGTTATTATTGCAATCTATTTTTCTTATGTCCTAAAAGTAAATTTGTTTGGTGGAGATTATAATAAATCACACAGAATTTTTGTAATAGCATACACGATTTTTACGGTTATATTTACTTTATTTATTTATCAAAGAGAACCACCTATTTTTGACACGTTTACTTTCTTTTTTGTATTTTTATTCATGTTCATGATATATATCCCTTTTTTCTCAAAAACATATAAGTCTTATAGATCTACAGTAGATAAAGTATATAAAAAAGGTTTTTTATCTTTGGCTCTCCTTTCAGTTTTTTATATCTTGGTATTATTAAATTTTTTCATTGATAGGATTTTTACCCTCATTCCAGGATTCGAATCGGGATTCTCATTATTTTATTATTTAGCTTGGATTTGTTGTACGATTGGAGGAACCTACGCATATTTTGGATTTATCAAGCCAAGGACTAAAATGTAAGGGAGAAATATCCTAAGATTACCATTAGATTTAAATATTATCATTAAGAATAATGATATAAGATGGTAGATATTGATTTACAATTTATAGGGATGATTTTTGAGACTTTTATTCTTGCAGGTGCAATTATTTTACTAATGTTAATTATGAAAAAATATTTGGTAAAAAAGCACAGGTTAACCTTCTATTTATTCATAATATTTTTGAATTTTATTATATGTATTCTTTTTTCTTGGATAACAAAAATCTTAGGTGTTTTTTCGGATGTATTAGGAACAAATTACATCAATGATGATACGATACCAGCACCTAATACCCTTGAAGCATGGTTTATTCTCAGGATTACTCATTTTAGGATTTCATTTATTTTTTTAGCAATCGGTATTTATTTTACTTACATTTTAAAAGTAAAATTATTTGAAAAAGGGTTCAATTCCAGAAATAGAACATTAATCACTATTTATTTAATATTTACGATAACCTTCTCATTATTTGTGTATATTAAAGATAATGATCTATTAGATGCTATTAATTTCATTTTTATTCTAATATTTATCGTGATAGTCTATTTTCCATTGACTTATGAAACATTTAAAAGCTCCAGATCTACGGAGGTACCGTCATATAAGAAAGGATTTTTATCTCTATCAATAATGGGCGTTTGTTTTGTCCTTTTATTTATTAATTTCCTCATTGATAGAATTTTTATCGTGCTTGGATCTCCCGGTTATACTTTTTTTTACTTTTCTGGATGGGTTTTTGTGCTTTTAGGCATAATAAGCGCATATTTAGGTTATATCAAGCCTAGATAAAGTGGGAATTGCATTGCATGCTTTCAATTTAGAAGATATGAGAAAAAAATATCTAAAAATCTGATGTGAAATCTGTTAGATAAAAAATTCAATACTTTAGTTCTTCACCAAGTGCCTTCCTAGCTAAATCACTTAAGAAGTACGATTTAATTCCCTTAGCGCTAATTTTACGTTCTAAAGCATCCTTACAAGCAGGACAATTAAAAATGCATACTTTAGCTCCATATTGGACCATATCTTCAACATTTTTATTTTGTGTCGGTCTTACGAGCTTTTTTTTTCCTTTTAAGGGAAAAGAGGCCGCACAGCATAAGGCATTTTCTCGGTCATACTTACGGGGCACTCTTTCAATACCTATTAATTCACATACCTTATCCACCCATTTATCTGTTTCGGGAATGTACCTATTTGAACAATTTCTTTGGTATGCGGCTTTTATATTTAATTTGGAGATCTCTGATTCATGAGCCTGCAAGTAGTTATAAACATGTTCGAGAATGTGGATTGGTCTAAAAGGTTGCTCAATATCATTTCTTTTACAATAAGACGTATACAGTCCATAGCATTCATCATGCCAACAAATGACTTCCGTATCTTTTTTAACGCCCATTTTTTTAAAATTTTCGATAATAATTGGAACTCTTTCTTTAATGATTGAAGGTCTTGCTAAATGCTGGTAAATTAAATTACAAAAAAAATCCCTCCCTCCAAGGTCTTGAAAATTATCAAACATTGGTCCAGACATTTCTTTTGAATTTACTTTTGCAAAAACACATTGATTTAGAACTGGTTTTGATGGATCGATTTGTTTAATTCTTATTTCATCATGTGGTTTAAACATGTTGATTGTATTTTGTACAACATCAGGATTGCATTGTAATGAATTGAATTTTTCTTGTAACGCATTAATGAGGTCAAATGGATGAGAGCCATGTGGACAATATTCATCACAGCCAAAACATCCTATACATTCACTTAAAACTATGGAATCTCGGTCTTCATTTATTAATTTATTCATTTCTACTCTTGCATCTTCAATATTCTGAAATTTAATATACTGGCAACGCGTTAAACAGTCAATATTTTGGCAAGTTAAACAATTTGATTTTTCAAAAATAAATTTCACCTCTTTTTTTTCCAAGATAGCATACTCTAATTTATCTATTAATTCAATTAAATCAAGTATATTAAATTTCATATCAAATTTAACATTTGCATCATTAAGATTAGTCTTACAAAAAGGACAGGTTGAAACAACCAGGGAAGCACCTGTTTGTTCCGCCTCCTGCAAGCGCTCTTTAGAAATTTCTAATGCCCATTCAGGATCGCCAATCTTTACTCCTCCGCCCGCCCCGCAACACCAAGAATTTTCTCTCGTTCTTTTCATTTCGATAAAGGTGACACCCGGTATCTGCCTCAATATTTCTCTTGGAGGTTCATAACAATTTGCATGTCTCCCAAGATGACACGGGTCATGATAAGTAAGGGTTTTTTTATATTCCGAGGTAAAAATAAGCCTATTATCTTTTAGCATTCGAGCAATTAATTCAGATGTATGATATATCTCTAGATCATGTTCAACACCTTGCTTGTAACAATCATTTTTTAATGTTCTATAACAACCTGCACATGAAGTTATGACTTTCGATGCCCCTACTAATTTAATCTTTTTGATATTATAGGTAAGGAATTCTTTTACAGAATCGACCTGTCCTGTCCTTATTAGAGGACTCATGCAGCAATGTTCATCTATTAGGGTGAAATTAAAACCTGTTTTTTTTAAAAATATTAGCGTGGAATCTCTAAGGTGTTGTTGTCGATAGTTTGAAGTACAACCGATAAAATACACCCATTCAGCTTCATCTGGAAGGTCATGATTCTCTTTTAGAACTGTATTATCTGAATGCATTGCTCCATAAGGATTATAGAATCGTGAATTTATTGTTCGGTTTAACAAGTTTTTCTGGTTATCAGGACAAAATCCTCGTAATGCTGCCTCTCTACGCCCCATTTCTATAAAATCAACGAGAAAATGATTAAATTTATCGAACCTGCAATTTTGAATGCAATTTCCACATGTAGTGCACGAATAAATAATTTTTGCACCATAAGAACTCCATTCAAGTTCATCGGTGATCAAGCTATATATTAGCCATAATCTACCTCCAGTGCTATATGATTCAAAGCTATACTTTTTATAACTCGGGCAATTAATTTCAGAAAAATCTTTTGTATATTTACAGTAACCGCATCGGAAACATCTATGAATGATAGCTTTCCAATCTGAAAGAGAGACTTCACTCATTTTATAGTACCTCCCAATTACCCGGATTCATGATTCCATTTGGATCTATTGTATCTTTAATTTTTTTCAAAAGAGATTTATAACCTGAATCAAGATTTTCTAAAATTATTTTTTGACCATCTAATTCGGCCTTCCAAGGTATGCCTCCCAATTCTATTGTTAATTTATTAGTATCATGAAGAGCTTTTCGAGCAGTTGCCATGTCTTCTGCACTCGCTCTATTAAATGAATAAGTAAAAAAGACCACTACGGTGTGAATACCACTCATGAGTCTAGAACCAATTGTGGGGATTAATCCATATTTTCTTGAAATTTCGGCCCCTCTTAAATAAGCGTCTGGCACCTTTTCTAAAGGTATAAAAGCCCCTACATATTCAAATCCGCCTCCTTTTCGAAAATCTGCTGCGGCTGCAGCAAAAATGGGTTTTTCCATGTACGATCTATGAAATTTTTCTGGTACTTTCATGAACCTGCATTTATTTTTGTGATAGATTTTTTTTAGTATTTTAGTCTGCCTTTGAATATCTTCTTCAGAATCACCCGTTATGTAAGTCATCAAGAAAAAATACCCCTTCATCCATGCAGGTTTATCTTGCATACCTAATAAAATATCTTCGGCTATATTAACAGCAGTAATTTCTAATAAAACTTCTGGAATGTCTCGAGGATCTTTGAGCAATCCAAATACGACGTCTCGATATTTTGATCTTGGAAACAGCCTGATTGATAATTTAGTCACGATTCCTAAAATGCCAAATGAGCTGGTAAATAATCCAATGAAATCGGGAAGAGGACCTTTAGAGAACCAATAATCAGAAAGTGCGCACGATCCTAAATTACATATTTCTCCCGTGGGCAGGACAACTTCCAATCCATTAATCATTGATCCGTGATCCCCGTGACGTTGAGACAGATACCCCGATCCATGGATTAGAACATTACCTGCAACCGTTGCTGAAGGAGGCGCATCCGGAACTGGAGGTTCCAATTGAGGATGATGCTGTCTTAGATACGATAACAATTTTCCTATAGTCACTCCTGCTTCAAGTACAACATATCGACTCGACTCATTTATTTCCAAGATTTTATCCATTCTTTTCATGTCTATAACAATTCCTCCTTTAATAGGAATGACTAAACCGCTAAGAGTTAATCCACCGCCCATTGGAGTTATAGATATTTTTTTATCATTAGCCAATTTTATAATTTCTTGTATTTCTTCTTTAGTGTGAGGCATGACAACAAAATCAACAGGTCTTGGCAGTGAAGCTCCTGGATCCTTTGTATAGATGTAAAGGTCTTCCTTGTTATTTGTAACATATTTCACCCCAACAATTTCTCTTAATCTTTCTATAATGATAGTATCAATCATTTTTTCATTCTATTCTAAATTTGATTAACATAGTGTTTATTTTTCAAGCTTTAAGAAATCTTTTTTTTTAACAATTTAATAATTTTTGCTATTATTCAATTAAAATAATGATTTTACATGTTAATTATTTTTGTCGGATTTTAAATCAAGTGTTAAAAGAATTTTTAATAAATCAAATCATAAAAATACAATATAATTATACGATTTACTTTATATAGATGAAATATCTCCAGAAAAAAGCGAAAATATTTATATTGTTAAGTGAATTTATAATTAAATTAAAATTTGTATTCGAATAACTAATGAGCTCTGGAACGACATGTAAGACATTAGTTTTTACAGTTAAAAAAGATGTTATCAATATAAAAAATAATTGGGAAAAACTCCATAAATATCAAAAAATTCAGTTAAATAAAGTTATCCATGAAGATGAATTAATGAATATGATAAAAAAAAAACATTCTCGAACCCATAAAGAATGAGTGATATGAAATAATAAAAAAAATAAATTTCTTTTTATCAAAACATCAAGATTTGACTAACGAACAAAAACTTGAATATTGTAACCTCGAGAGATATTTCATGAAGCTTTATCTTAGAGGATTTAATTAAAATTAACGATTACAAGGTATTCTTATAGAAATAATCTAAAGACAAATTTCTAATTTTGATTTGATAATCTTCTGGATCATAACAACAATCGTGTTAATGAAGATATCGCTTGAATCATCAGTAAACTCGAAAAAAATGCCTCCATCATCTATAATAGAGGTTTTTAGCATTTTTAAGTCCAATAGCTCATCAATTTTTCCTTTATTAACACCTACTAACACGTAGGGAAGCTCCATGCTTAATTCTTGACGTATTTCTAGTATTTTATGGCAAGCATTTTTATAAAACTCTCTATCAGATAAATCGAAAGCTATTATAGCCCCTGTTGCCCCCTTGTATAATGATTTTCTAAAGAATTTGAAAATTTCCTTTTCAGATATATCCCAAAAACTAACCGTTGCGATCATTCCATCAAAAATGTCAATATTTTTGATATAAACATTAACTCCTATATTTGTTTGATAATTTTTTTCAAAGGAAGTTCCAAATAATTCTTGAAATGAGTTCTCAACATCATCAAAACCTTGAATATTAATAAAAATGAGTTTAAATTTATAAGAATGCATACAAATTTACTTCGTTCACTAGATTGCCTAATCAAATTAATATTAGTCTTCTAACTATTTAAACTATCCTTGCTTTAAATTATAACTTGAGTGTTTAAAAAGATTGATAATTTCTCTGACTTCAAATAATTGATAAGAAACTAACATTATTATCTATAAAGAAAATGAGTGAGAGAAAAAAAAAGTTGATAATGTTCTTTAATCAATTAGAGATATATTTTTTATTAGTTTATAATTAAAGGATTTATTAGTTTTTGACTTTTAAATTCCAATTATAAAAAATATAACAAGATCCATATTTACTCATGACTCTCTGGTTAATGTGATGTTGTAATCCAATTATTTTAAAAACAAGCCTATAAAGTTTAATCTATAATCCTTTTATGGATATCACTATTTATTTGTTTATGGGTAATATGATTGGATTCTCTTTTTATCACGTGAATTTTATGTCCTGGGATTACGTGCATGTATAGGGTATACCTATATTGTTCTATTGCTTTAGTCTCTTTTTTCCATTTAATATTTTATATTTCTATCCTTAAAGATGCCACATGAATAAGAATAAAAA
>DXJM01000253.1 GCA_019057355.1 Promethearchaeota archaeon
AATGACCGATTCGATTGAATCGTTAGGAAGAGTTCTAGTTACAAGCAACTGACTTTAGTAAGTGGTAATTGACAGTTCTATGACTAATTTAAAAACGAAAAGATCTGGTAATTATATAACTCAAAAGTTTATTTCTTTGCTCGATAATAAGATCACGCTGAATTAGTTATTTCTATTATGACCTTAAATAAACATTTATAGTCGTTAAAAATCTACCAATTGGATTATGGGATGATTGTTATTTCAATATTTTAGCTCTCAATAATACTTGATCATTTTATTTATATAACTATTCGTATTCAAAAAAATCAGATCAGTTATCATTCTCAATTGGTAAGTTATTGGCAATATTAATAAAAGTGTAATTTATTATGTTAATATATAAGAATACCATAAAAATATATAGGAGTAATATATTCTTGGATAGAAGAAAACTTAGGGCATTGCTTCAGTGGTATAGGCAAGAAGTAGGAGATGATTTTGTTGCTGTCCTTGTTATAAATCGAGATGGCTTTGGTTTTGACGTTTTAACGAAGGATCCTCGTAAATCCATCCAAGAAACCTTATTGGGAAATGTAAGTTTTTTAATTGATCTAATTCTTAAAAAAATTACAAGAGAATTTACATTAGGATCCTTTGGAGTAGGTACTTTTGACACTGAAGAAAATCGTTATATATTTTGCGAGGCAGGACCAGAATATGTAATCGTGACAGTATTAAATCCACTTGCATCAGTTGATCCGTATTTCCCCTATGCATATTTAGCTGCAGAAAAAGTAGCACGTCTTGCAGATGGAAGACCTGTTAGTCCTGTCATTCCTAAAATGCATTTTGATGAAAAATTAGGGCTTATCAAGCGGAAAATGAACACTCTTCAGCAAATTAAGATTCATTCGTCATTATATGCATATAAATTGATATTAGGGGGAGATGGGGGTGTGGGAAAAACGAGTATGGTACATCGTTTCGTAGATAATGTTTTTCAAGATGACTATAAAGCAACAATAGGGACATCAATAACAAAAAAAGAATGTGAGTTTGATGGGTTAAAATCTAAGGTCCGTTTCGTTATATGGGATTTAGCAGGACAAGAACAGTTTAAAAGAGTGAGGCAAGCATATTTATCAGATTCAGAGGCAGGAATTTTAGCATTTGACCTAACGAGGAGAAATACTTTTGAAAATGTGCGAAACTGGTATCAAGAACTCAAGAATAATGCACCTGCAGAACTATATCTCATTTTGGTAGGTAATAAAAAGGATTTGGAAATCTCAAGAGAAGTGTCCAGTCAAGAAGCAGAAAGCCTTGCTATGGAGTTAGGGTTATCATATGTTGAAACCTCAGCAAAAACAGGAGAAAATATAAATGACGCATTTAAAATGCTCGCAATTCAATTAATAAAAAGGTTTGTTGAAACAGAGGTACTTGAACAATTTGAAACAGAAATGATTCCAAAAGGAAGCAATGAAACATCTAAAATAATACCTGAATTCATCAAGCTTGAAAAGGAGGATGAAGATGTCGAAATGGGGAATAGGATCATCCAACTAGTAAAAGTTCGAATGAAAGATATATGGCCATCTTTAGAGGAAGATTTTACACCGTGGTTAGAAAAAAATATTGACATGTTAGAAAAAACGATAGACATGTCAATCACAACTGTTGACATTAAAGAAGGAACTATCCTTGGTAGAGATAAATACGGGAATAGGGTACTTATCGAGTGCCAATACGGAGAAACACGAGAAGATCTTTTGGGGAAAATTCTCACGTCTATTATTAAATATGGCATAAAGACAATCATATGGGTGTGTGAAGACCCCCTCATTGAATACGTAAAGATAATTAATTCTTTAAACAAAAGCATGATGAATGATGCAGTATATTATCTTATAAAAGTTGAAGCAATAGAAAAAGAAAATGTAGTGAGCCCTCAATTCCAGATTATATGTGATCCTCGATGGGTAGAAGATAATTCAAATAAAGAACCCGATTTACCAGAAGCAAAAAATGAATTGATTTTTGAAAATAAACATTTGAAATTTTGGAATCAATTAATAGAAAAAATTAAATCCAAATCTCTAGATTATTCTAATTTGAAAGCAAATAACACTGCTTGGTTAATGTTACCCACGAATTGGGAAAGTTTAAGTTATGCATATAGAATCAAAGAAAATATCTCATCCCTAGAATTATTTTTTGACCATGAGAATCGATTGGTCAATAACGAAAGATTCAAACAACTTTATAAAAAAAAGGATGAAATTTTTCTTTTTTCTCATTCAATTGAATGGGACTTTGATGAGATAAGAAATTATCAGGTCATCAGGATTAGGATTAATGAAGGATTGAATAATGAAAACAATTGGGATGCACTTCAAGAAAAAATGGTAAATATAATGAAATTATTCAAGGATAAAATAGATCCCTTGCTTTATGAACTTAACCTTTAAATTCATTATTAATTTTTCAATTTCATCTAATATTAGATTGAAATCGCTTCAAATTCCCATATATTCAAAAATTTTTTTCTTAATGCCTTTGCTAATTCAGCGTCTAAAACATTTATGCATGCATATATTTGAGAAGGTCTTAATGGATTTTTAAGCTTGATTATTACTCTTTTTCGATCAAATATGTCATAGTACGTTGAAAAACTTTTATATATATATTTTGAGTCATATCCCTTTATTTTTGTCGATACATCATAAAGTTGTTCAATTTTATTTATTATTGCTTTATATAAATCCTTACATTTGCTTTTTTCCTCTAGAGTTAGAGGACGGTTATCATATTCAAAACTCCATAAGTTTTTAACATCAATACCTTTATCCACAATTTCTGGGATAATTTCATAAAAAGATTTAGCATATTTTAAAATTTTTAGTGTTGTATCATTTATAAGGCTAGTTACTAAAAATTCATTTTTTATTTCAAGTGAATGTTTCGCATACAACGAAAAAATGGAATTAATTCCAAACGCTATTGACCAAAATTGCTTCGTATTTTCTTTCTTGATATAAATGTTAGATTCATATAGTAATGCTTCTAATTTCTTCGCTTGGTTGGATAAAAACGTGGTTTCTCTTTTTTGTTCATTTTCTTTATGAGTTATGAGATTTCTAAATGCTGTATTGAAGGGCAGGGATCTATACTTTTTTGGACGAGAATCTTGAACTTCAATCATGCCCTTTACTTTTAATTCTTCTAAAACTTCATAAATACGTCCATTAGGTACTCTGGTTTTTTCACATATTTCCCTTGCGGTTAGGGTATTAGAAAATAGTAGAGACATAAAAGTCTTTATTTCATATGTGGATAGTTTAGCGTTTTTTAGAAAATCTTTGAGTTCATATTTTATATTTTTATTAGATTCCATCATAAGAATTCAACTTATTTTGAGTTGTAATTACTCCCTAATATTTAGGTTTTCTATGAGTCATACTATTTAAATAAAAGGACAACCTAAAAAAGGTTTTTTTTTATCGAAAAGTAATAAATAGAAATGTAATTCTATCTTAACTTAAGTGAATTATTAAAACTAATAAAAAAATCTTAAGAATTTTAAGATTCAAAAGATCTTAAAATCCCTAAAATTTCAAGAATTTTCAATTAGATAAAAATTGTGATAAATAAATAAAAATTAATGGAAAAATGAAGGGGGAATAATAAATGGAAATTACACCTGAGGAAAAATATAAAATTCCACTTGAAACACAAAAGTTTATTTTACAAATGTGTATGGCTCAATGGGATGCCCAATGGTATCTAAAGACACAGAAGAGATTTGGAATAGAGGTTACCAACGAATTAAATAAACAAATAATTTCATCCTTCGCAAAAATTGAAGCTAGACATATTTTAAACTCTTTGGGAATTAAAAAAGGGGATGTAAAAACAATACATGACGTCTTCAAGATAATGAATACAATAATGGACGTGATCATTCCAAAAATAATGAAGTTCAAAATGGTAATTCATTCTGATTTAGAAGGCAATGGAATTGTCAAAAAATGTTTTATTTGGGAAGAGGTAAAAAAAGCTAATGGAGAAAAGAATTATATTTGTGCTTGCAATCATCGACACCGAGGATGGATGGATGCAATGGGAATAAGTGGAGAAATAATCCCATTAAAACGATTTCCTGACGGAGATAATCAATGTGTATTCAAATTTATCATGGATAATACTAATAAATAAAAACATGAAAACTTATTATTGTGTAATGAAAGAATGATTGATATCAATGTTCAAGTAGACGTCATAGAAAATGAGCTTGGATGTACATACAAAATGTCAACATTGGATCCACAGGGAAATCCCATAATGTGGGTTTCATCATTTCTAATAGACGGTCTCCTCATAGATTGTGGACATTATCATGCTAAAAAAAAGTTTTTAAAAAAATTAACCTTAAATGAGGTCGAAATATGCGTATTAAGCCACCATCATGAAGATCACTATGCGGCAGCACGCGATTTGATAGAGAAATATAATATTCCGGTTTATGCATCCAAAGAAACCGCATTATTAGTTCGACCAAGGATTAGAATCCCTCCTGAAAGGATGTTAACGTGGGGCATACCAGAACCGTGTAAAGTAAATATCTTACCAGATATCAATGAAATAAAAACTTCAAGCAACACATTCAAAATCATACACTCACCAGGACATTGTAATAATTTAATTTCATTTTTTCTTGAAAAAGAGAAAATACTTTTTTCTACTGATGCCATGATAGATAAAAATCAGTCGGTAATATTTAATTGGGAAAATGCAAATTTGATGTTAAAAACCTTCAAAAAGTTTAAAAAGCTCAAACCAGAATATTTATTCTCGTCCAATGGTAAGGTGTTTTCCCGAGAAGATCTTGATCATCTTATCGATTATTGGATTGATATTAAAGATAAAAGTATTAAATTTTATTCAAAAGGAGAAACACCAAAATCAATAGTTAAAGAAGTATTTGGTAAAGATAGTTGGTTGAAGATGAGCACGAGTGGAGACCTGTCTCGGGAAAACCTGATAAGATCCCTGTTAAATCTTCCTCAATCCTTCAAGAAAAGAAGGTTAAAGAAAAATATTTAAAAAATTTAAATAATCACTATATATGTACGAAGATTTAAATGATTATGATTCTACTCTAAAAGCTTATAATTCCATTCAAAAAAAAATAAATTGTTTAGCCGTTCAAATACCAAAAAGAAAAGGTTTTTTAGGATTTGACGGATATGTAGATTCTCTCTATTCATTGGTTCAATCCAGGGAAAATATTACTGAATGGAATAAAATGGAAAAAATGGAAACTTTTGGTGGTTACGTTCTAAAAGTAGCGGGAAGTTCTGCTAATATTGAAAGAGTTCTAAAGAGAAAAATATCTGGAGGATTTGCTCCAAATACCTGCAGGGCAATTAATAGCGTAGGAATGAACGTGACTCTAATGGCTGCGATTGGATATCCTGATGTCCATGATTCCTTTAAACATTTAGTCGAACAAGATACGGTTCACCCTATCCCGATATGCAATCCTGGTGAAACATTAGGATTAGAATTCGATAATGGTAAAATAATGCTAACGGATTTTGAAAATATTTTTAGCATAAATTGGGAACGTTTGATAGAAAAAATAGGGATAGAGGGTTTATGTACCGAATTAGAAAATGCTGATATTATAGGTATGGGACATTGGTCTCTGGTTCATGGTTTAACGGAAATATGGAAGAAAATGATAGAAAGTGTATTTCCATCCATAGATTCTCGCGATACCTTGTTTTTTGTAGACCTATCCGATATTAAAAAAAGGTCAAAATCTGATATCCTTGAGATGTTAAATACTTTAAAAGATATTGAGGAATATTTTCCCGTCTTGTTGAGCCTTAATGATCAAGAAGCGATAGACATAACAAAAGCATTAGACGGTGTTCCCATTATCAATCCCAATAATCAATATCACTCCGATTATTATAAAGCAGGGATAAATATTAATGAAAAAGCAAATTTATCCTATCTCGTCATACATTCACCCCACTTTGCAACCATTACAGCTAAAAATCAAGAGCATTTCTGGGTCACGGAAGGATATACATCAAAGCCACGATATACTACGGGGGCAGGAGATCATTTTCATTCGGGAACCGTTATTGGATTAAGCTGTGGTTTAAATCCTGCAGAATCTATTTTATTAGGTAATGCACTAACTGCGATCTTCGTGCGAACAGGAAAATCTCCATCCTTTAAGGAATTGGAACGATTTATTAGAGATTACTTAAACTATATTGAAAGTGATAATCCGGAATTTAGATTATAACGCTATTATTAATCAAAATTTAAAAAAACAATAAAAAAT
>DXJM01000254.1 GCA_019057355.1 Promethearchaeota archaeon
ATATGAAATATAATGAGGCAATCTTAAAATTAAAAGAAACAATCAAAATTTTGGAAAAATTAAATCAACTTGACGAAATTAACAAAATAAAGCATCAAATCATTAATTTAAAAAATCAGAGTTTAGTTCCAATTATTATTATTGATGATATTGATAAATTTAAAGAAGAAAAAGCATTCATTTTAGCATTGAATGCATTAGATAATGCAAATATATCATTATCGAATAATCGTTATATGAAAGCTATATCTGAATTAAATGAAGCATATTACAATCTAAAGGCGTTAAAATTTGATGATACAATTTTAAATGAAATTGAAATCAAGATTATTGTATGTAAGGATAAAATATCCGGTAAGACACGCTTGATTGCAGGGAGTGAAGAAAAAACCATAGATCAAGATCTAGTATCCAAAATTGATGAAGAGTTAAAAGCTCGAATTGAAACTAGGAGGATACAAAGAGCAAAAAGAGTTCAAGACCTTCTGAAAAACAAATAAAAATTAAATATTAAAAAATGTAAAAAAAGATTTAGATTGTTAGGTTCTCTGAAACGAGTTTTTCATGTTCAAATTCAATGAATTTATCCATTGACTTTTTGAGCGTATCTTCTATCAAAAACTCTGCCTTTATTAAATCCCTTATTGCAATTCTTATTGCTTCGCTCCTGTTTGGAAATTTACCATCAATAACGAACATTTCTAATACTTTCAAGTATGAATCGGGAATATTAACCGAAATTAATTTCATTTTCATCTCACGTTTGTTTCGTTTTCATTTTAAAGTTGTTTTATATAACAAATATATCACCGAGGTTATATTTAAGTGTTTCAATGGAAATTGACCCCAACAAACGCGACGTTATTCATTAAGCATCTCTTAGAAAGATTTGAAAGAATAATATCTATGATATCCAAGTTTTGGAATTGAATTATTAATAGAAGGTCATCATAAACGAAAATGCATTAATGTAAAACAAAAAGTATTTATTACAAAGGCTATATGTAACACCTTAGATCATAGATATAAAAATAAATAAGATTGAAAATGGCAGAAATTAAAAAACAATTGAAAGATCATTTAGAGAATGCTGCTGATTGGGAAAAAATGGAAACGCCTGTACCGGGAGTTTTTGTCGTTAAGGTCCCTGCGACTAAAAATAGACCCTCACTTTTGTTTCTTGAAGTAAATCCTTTAAAAGATGATGGAAAACCATTAAAGAGAAAGGGTTTATTTGTGGGGAATAAAGAATTTTTAGTGAAATATAGCGAAGCATTGAGTGATGATAAGGTCTATCAATTAATAAATGAAATCGAGAAAGTAAATCCAGAAGTTAAATCTGCTGGTGCTACTAGAAAGTTAGAAATGTAATACTTTATGACTTTTTTTTTAACATTATATCTTATCTTGATAGATAATACCATTTATCTTAAAAAAAACTTGGCAGCTTTCTAAAATTTCACTTTCTAGATATCGTGACGCATTTCAAAGGATTTTTAGGTTTAATTTTATTAGCGACTCATCAAACCTTAAAATTAAAATAGGTGGACTCTATTATACTTGTAACTATAAAACAACTACAATTTTATTACCATATAAAAATTATTTTAGAATAAAAATACGTGAAAATAATGCCAGAAATGAAATGTGAAGGGTGTGGAGGGATGACTTTTGAATTGGTTCACGATGAGTGGATGAAAAGAACATTTAGGTTTGTAGAAAACGGGCAACTTCGGATGTGCAGTTCATGCGGTTATAAGTACCTGGTTTGCAAGCATTGCCAAGGGAACTATACACGTGTTCATCCCGGTCTTGAAAGCTGGGAGGTAAATCACGAGTGTCCATCATGTGGTTATAAAGACCCCGATGTAGATTTCTATATTTCTACGACATGATTATAATGTATTCTTAGGGGGTTGTTTGGGAAAAATGAATTTTGATGGTAATCATTGCGTGGAATGTGGGAGAGACGAATTCCAGCTCGTGAACGATTCCATTCTCAAACGCAAGTATCCTTTTGTCAGAGAAGATAATTTAAAGCTTTGTATCAATTGTGGGGCAAAATACATAATATGTGATAATTGTGGTAATCTTTTTACTCGTGTTCACCTCAGTCATGAGGTACCAGGAGTCATAGATATTTGCATGACTTGTAATGCCACAAATAATAAAGTTTCTCAATGGGTAAAATTTGGAATTGAAAGTTTCGGAAATCTCTAAAAAAAAATTTAGATTTTTTTCTTATTATATAGTTGAAAATTAACAAATAGCATTCCAAATGAATAGATAAATGGAAAATTAGTGGTTTTCTAATGAAAAAAAAAGAACTTCAAGCAAGGATTGAATATTATAGATCTAGGATGGAAAAAGCATCCAGAGAGTTAAAATTATCATTAAAACAAGAACTCGAAGAATATGAGGTATTGCTATACGGAAAGAAAGGGCTTCGTTATAGAATTGATAAACTCGAGCAAGTATTATATGGAGAAATTGAGAAAAACTGGTTCAACGAACTAAGATTTAAATGGCCTGTTTCTAATAACTTGAAAATTCTTCTAAAGGGAAGTTATAGCTCTTTTGTTTTAAAAAATCTCATAGAAAGCATTTCAAAAATCGGGATTATCAATCTTGGTAAATTGGCATTACATCAAATGAAAATGAGCAATGAAATGAGAAGGATCAATTTAAATCATGATCATGATGATGATTTAAAAGCGTTTATTCAGTATCGAAAAAAGGATACACTTAGATCATTAAGAGAACCCATTATTGATGAGGAATTAACTTCATATGAGCGATTTAATAGAGCTGTTCAGCTAAAAGAGCCAGATAGAATACCGTTTACTCCATTAATGGATTATTTTTATGCAGCCAACAATAATTTATCATCTAAGGAATTTGTTTTAGGTCCTATTGAAAATGTTTTTACTGCTGTTAAAAATACCTATGCTAAATTTGAAGGGAAGGTCGATATGGTTCACATGCCCATGGGACGCCTATACTCCTTTTATAATACATTACCTTTAGGTCCTTCGGGATTTTATAATGAGTTACAATATTCTGATGAAGTTCCTAGCACGCTTCAATTTATAGAAAAAGGGTATATTAAAATAAAGGATCTAGAAAAAATTAAAAGATTAGGATTAAGATTGATCTGGAGACCTATAAGCAACTTGAAAATTCTTGAAACTCAAGCAGATATCCTGAAAATTGGAAAATTTATTAATTATTGGGAAAATAAAAAACAAGTACCCATTTATTCTACGAGCGGGATTGTTACCCCCCTAGAAGGATTGTGTTATTTAATGGGAATCACAAATTGGGCTAAAGCGATGAGGAAAAATAGGGAAGAACTCAAGGAATTTTGTGACCTCCTTCTTGATGCTACAATAGCGAATGATTATGTGATGTATTCATTGACTCAGGTGAAGAGGACTTATGTTTGTTTAGAACGGGTAAGTCCAATGTTTATTTCACCGAAAAATTTTGAAGATTTAGTTTTAGATAATCTGAAAGAAATAGTTAAAGAAAATGTTAGAAATGGTCTTACAACGGTATTTCACATGGATACTGATTGGACACCCTTCTTTCATTATTTTCTTGACTTTCCTAAAAATGGAAGGTATATCCTTCATTTAGAAGATTCAGATATTTTTAAAGCTAAGGAAATGCTGGGAAGTCGTTTTTGTATAATGGGTAATATTCAAACAAAACTACTGCGATTTGGAAGCAAACAACAAATAATTGATAAAACTAAGGAATTAATTGAGGGTTGTAAAGAAGGAGGTGGTTATATGATGTCTGAAGGTTGCGAAGTAGCTCCTGATACACCTTTTAAAAACCTTATAGTTTGGAGAGACACGACATTAAAATATGGAACCTACTGATTTAGAATTTAATAGAGGTATTGATTTTCTAAATCAACAAGGTGAACGGCTTCGATAACTTTTTCGTTTTTCTATTTCTAACTTAACGCATTTGTTCTAATTTTCTTAAAAAATAAATACAAGAACATTTAAATAATCTATTTATAATGACATTAATCATTTCTCATCATTGAATCTTTCCTAATACTAGAACCAATAAAACGTGTTTTATTGGAATTTTAATACAAATTTTTAAGAAAAAATTTATGACGTTGTAAATATACAAAAAGGTTTCTATATGTAAAAAAAATGTTATGTAATAAGGTATTTATAAAGGTTTCTTCAATTGTGAAGTTGAACTATTACTTGCTAATTTCTTTTCTACGGTTTTTGATTAAAAATCAAAATAAATAGCAATAAGCAACTTTAAAATCAGTATTATCATCGATAATATAAAAAACAAATTGTAAGCAAATGAATCTGGATGTAATTTGAAAGGCATATATCACATGTAAAATATTTTTAATTTAAACGTTATTCCAATTATGAGTATTATAATCTTATTTTAAAGAGACTCTAATTATTTTTTTTGATTTTTGAGAGCTATAGCAAATTTCAGACTGAAAAAATAAATGGAAATGTTTCTATTAGAAATAAGTTTAGGGAAAAAATTGATTCAGATTGACTGTCACAAAATCATCAATATTTATAAGAAATCAATGAATATCTAATACATATCTTTTGATGATTAAAAATTGAACGCAAAAGATTTTAAGCTTAGGCTGTTAAATTTTCTCTTATATATGAGATGTAATTCAATTACAATGATGATCGATGAGTCAAGATATTAATGTGGATATTGCTACTCCGGACGACATAGAGGCTCTAAAAGAGCTAACAAAACAATTGGTTGAAGAATTAGACCAAGAATTTGAGCCAAAGCGGTTTGATTGGGGGATTCGGAGGAGATTATATGACCCTCTCCAACGACATGGTATAATAATAGCAAAAGATACTAAGAATGAGAATACCGTTGTGGGAATGATCATTGCCGAGCTTAGAATAGATCCTTATGGTTCTTCAGAAGGTTACATAAAGCAAGTCTTTCTGAGGAAAAATTATCGAGGGAAAGGATTAGGGAAAGTGCTTTTAGATTCTGCACTTGAACATTTGAAAAAGGTTAAAGTTGAGAAAGTGAAAGTTAATCTGAAGGAGAAGGCAAAAAATGCAACTCAACTGTATAAAAAATCAAATTTTAAAAAGATCTATGAAGTTTTGGAATTAGATTTTACTGAAGATAATTCAAAAGAAGAACCTAAAGAAAAAAAAGGAGGTTTTGATAATCACTATTAAATTAGTTTTTATCTTTAAATTATCATGGTTATAAATTTAAGCGTTCTAAAATTCTTGATGTGAAACCTTTTAAAAGACTATTTAAGAGAATAAGTTCCTGCGATAAAAATCACCCCTCCTTATTATCTAAGATTTTTGTTTGAGATAAAAGTATTTATAACGACATTAATAATTTCTCATCATTCTATCTTTCTTAATAATAAGATCTAATAAAACGTGTATTATTGGAATTTTAATACAAATATTTGAGAAAAAATTTATGATGTTATAAATATTTTATAGCATGAAATTGACATTTAAAAAGATTTTTTAAATAGCACCTTTAACGTTTTTATGTTATATACTATCTAAAATTCGATAATATATTTTTAATAAAAAAATACGATTGATTTGCGAAAGTTCTCTAAATTCATCAAATTAAGGTTAAACACTCATAATAAATAGGAAATTCAAAACTTTTCTTCAAATCATAATATCATAAATTTTTATACTTGAATGAACATTATTTAAATAG
>DXJM01000255.1 GCA_019057355.1 Promethearchaeota archaeon
CGGTATAAATTAAATACTCTTATATTTAGCGAAAAATATTTTGAAATTTAGAATTTTGTTGTATTATTCGTTTAAATTATTAATTATTTATTTTTCTTGGCTGTAATTCTTTTGGACCTTGCAGAACTATGATGCGAATAGAAAATGCGATGAATTTCCTGGAAATAACCATATTAATTTCATAGTAATAATAGATCTTTAAAGGTTAAATTAAATAAAATTTGACCTAGAAAATCAAATCTATCCATTTCTAAAGCTAAAAAGTTTAAATAAAGGATAATTTCCTTCCACGTCTGGTTCATTCTCACTTATAAATTTTGATAAATTCTTTTTAAGAAAATTAATTAGCTTTGTAGCTATTATATCGCATATATTTTTACATTCCATAAAATTATCATGCAAGATTTTACAATTTTCATTATACATCGTACAAAACTTTTTCATCTGAAATGAATGCCCTTCTGCATCTAATGTCTTAATATCATCCCAAGTGTCCTTAAAGCCGCCTAAATGACTTGGAGGGACATGAATTATTAGGTTTCTTAAAGAATTGTCATCAATTCTATTTCCTATTTTCTTGATTTCCCAATCAGCTTCATTCAAGCAATAATCAACATATTCTTTTAAGAGAAATTCCGCTTCTCTAGCTTTTTCATCATCAATTATCTTCCATCCCGACATTCTTTTACAGCTTATTTTATTTTTTTCAGGGTTAGAAAAATTCGTAGGATAGATCCAACATTGGGGAGGCTTTATTCCAGATTCATGAACAGAACATCCATTTATTTTTTGATCGAACAAAAAGCACTTTCCAATTTTTTCATCGAACCTTAATTGAAAACTAAATACATTACTCCTGATGAAATCGCTAGATAAAGCATAACCTCTTTTAATATATTCTTTTGCCAAGATTTTTGGAACATCAATTTTTATTGAGCAACAATCTCCTTGACATGTATATAGATCTGTGCAATTAGGACCTTCAATTGCATCTCTCATCAGAAGATTGTAATTTTCTATAATATTCCAAAATTTTTGACAATCCATGATTAAATATCCAGTAAAAGAAAAATATTAAAAAAGTTTTCTATAAAAGAAAAAAATATATAGGTAAAATAACTCTGTTGATATTCTATTAATCTATCTTCATGCCCGATTCCATTGTTTTCAATTTTGCACGAAATTCATCCTGCAATGAACCCACAATTATTTTATTCTGATCTTCAAGATTGTTAAGCTCCCGTATAAATGAACTATATTGATGTCTAAATGGTCCTGCAGGCAAATCATCCCTAACAGAATTTAAAAAGCTTGCGAAATCAGATACTTTAGGGGCTTTATCAAGTCTTTTAAAAATTTCTTTAAAAATTTCAAGCCCTTCTGATGCCTTTTTATATGATAACTCTGATTCTGGAGCAGCCTCTTTTGCACCGATAGAAGTTGGAGCTGATTTTGCGACGGAACCTCCCCTACCTAGAACAATCACTTTCGGTTCAGATCTGGGATAATCTCCCGAACCCGTGCATTGATAATTTATAATACACGTTTCATTCCCTTTTAGCAAATCTATTTTAATGTGCAATTCTGACGACCCCCCCTCGTGAATGGATTCATAAGTAGTTCCAGCGGGAGGATGAAATTCGCTTAATGAAAATCCCGCGGGAATTATATCTTTTACAAGGAGATTTTCTAATTCGATATCTCCTTTATTTTGAATCCTCACGGTAATTGCAAACTCTCCTTCATTTATGCCAGGTTTAATGCTTTTGAGGGTCTTAAGCTTCCTTGCGACATATTTTATTCCTATCACCGGTTCTTGTTCAGGTTTTATCAATAATTCGGCACCCTTGAGAGGCACATTCACCATGACTTGAATTGGGGTATTATATGTAATATCTGGGGAGGGATTCTTTGCAAGCAGGGGATAGCTCATTATAAAAGAAGAATTTTCTGGCAATTGCCCTTTCAAATTCTTTAGTGAAATGGTTATCCTGTGAGCTGTATCGGGACTGACGTCATCAGGATTTATGAATATTTTGTCAATAAATTCTTCCCTATTTTGTATTTCTATTGTTCCACTAGGATTTTTTACTTTTAAAATGATATTTTTTAATCCAGGAGGAATAAAATCCTTGGGTATATCATCTTCAATGAATAATGTATCTATGGCACTTGTCCCAATATTTGGTATTGAATTTTCTATTTTCATGTCGGTATTAGCATAAGCATTGATTTCAGGGGGCATGATTGCCTTATGGATTTCAGCTGCTAAGACATCATATATCGATGATTCCTTATTAATTTCTCCAATAACCCGTGTAATAACACCGAATAATGCCGTAAAATTTATCTCAGAGCTCAATTCAGGAACATTGGGTGTTTGTAATCTGAAATTAAAATCCCAAGATCCTTGAGGTCCAATTTCTATGCTTGGCGTTTGAGAAACAACAGTTTCCGAACCTGTTGTGATTTTATGATCTACATTGACATCTTCCAACATGACTTTGAATTCCGAATCATTAATGAATTCGACGTTACAATCCCATATTCCTGGGGTAGAACCCTCATCTCGTGTAACACCGCTCATTGAATCTGTAATGCTCCTCACCTTTGGCTTTATCAAGGTTAAGATTTTATTTGGAGCAATATAATTAATCTTTAACGCTCCTAATGATTGTTTTATTGTTTCATTCATATTGACCGTGCAAATGACTTCAAGTTCTGCCGTTTGATTCCCATCCAATGCTCCTATGTTCCAAATTAATACTCTTTTATTGTCTACTTCAGATAATTCAGCCTTTCCCGCACTTGGAGGGTGTATCTCTATTTCTTTTAGCATTGCGGGCATTTCTCGTATGGATTTTATTTCTGTAATCGGTGATCCTATAGTATTCGAGTAAGTCAGAGTCAGTTTACATTTATTAGAATATTTATATAGGAAGGCATTGTTTACATTAGTAGCTGTAGTTCGATCAGTGTCAAAAATTTCTATGACTTTCAAAAAGGGTTCTTGTAGATTTTGAATTTGATAATCTTGACGATGATCCTGACCAGGATTTAAAGATCCAACATTTAATACCTTTACTGGTAAATTTGTATTGACAATCTCAGTTAAGTCATTAGTACAATTCCATAATCTACTATTTTGACTCGTATTTTTTGTTAAAATCGTACCATCTCCTTTAATCGACTTTATTTCTGATTTTTCACCAAGTTCTATGTATTCTCTATCTGTTATATCAACTATGATTAAATTTTGTAAGTCTGACATTTTATTTCATCTATTTTTAATATTGTAAAATAAAGTTTTATAAATCCATTATAAAACTTTCCAAATATAAATTTTTTTACAACAAAGGATTTTAATGCACAGTATTTAAAAGAAATGCTATTAATCAAAAAATGTAAAAATTAGATTTTAAGAAGAATCAATCACGCCCATTCATGACTGCATTTTTTACAGACATTTTTTTTAGCATAAAGCTTTATATTATTAATATAACTGATTATTTTAGTTTTATCATCAACAACTCTTATATCCTGACCGACAGCACCACATTTAGGACACATTTTTCGTTCTTCACTGGAATAATCTCCAGCTCGTTGTTCAGGTTTTAAAGCATAGATTTCCATATTAATTTCCTCAATTTTTTTATCTTTTTCTTCGATTAATTGGTTAAGCTTAATTATCTCCTCTTCTTTACTTGAGATTTTAGCTTCCAAATCTCCTATTTTAGTGTTTGAATCAATAAATTGGGATTGAGCATTTTTTAGACTACTCTCTAATTCTATAACTTTAGAACTTGAACTTTCCAACTGGATTTTTAATGAATTTATTTCATTTTTTAAATTATTTATTGTTTGCTGAGAATCTCGTGCTTCTTTTTTTATTTGCTCTAGTTCTTTAATTTTAGCTCCTTCATCACTTTTTATTTTATCAACCTCAACTTTTAGAAATTCTCTTTCATTCTGAGCTACCTCTAGTTCTTGAAACCTCACACTTAACTCTTTTTTGGCTGTTTCTAATTCCATTTTGGTTAATGATAATTCTTTCTGAGAATGTTCCAAGTCTCCCTTAATAGTATCAATTTCCAGGTTAAAAGAACCCAACTCTGCTTTTGTAGATGAAAGTTCTTCTTGTGCTTTTTTTAAATCTGAATTAGCTAAATTCAGTTTTTTTTTTAGATATTCTACTTCTTGATTTAGACTATTTTCTTCCATCATGATCTACTCTTTATATTTATTACAAATAAGA
>DXJM01000020.1 GCA_019057355.1 Promethearchaeota archaeon
GAGAAATATGAACCTTTATTTATGTCGGCAGACAAAAATAGAGTAATTAAGGCTAAAATATATGAAAAAAAATAAATTAATAAAAAAAAGGAAGGAAATAAGCTTTAGCGTTTTAAGTTTGCTGAAGCCCAATCGTAATATCCTTTCTCATTCAATTCTTTTGGAACTTCTTTGAAAAATTGAGCAGTTATGTCCTTAACATTTTTTGCCGCTACGGGATGGAACATCATTGCAAGGTCCAACCCTACTAATGTAAGCGACAGCGCATTTAGAATTTCCCACATTGGACCTCTATATTCTCTTAAGCCCCATTCTGGAGCCATTTTTTCAGACATCCATGCCTCCCGAGCACCCCATGCATTAGTTGTTCCACCACTAATTGGATATGCAAGATCTTTTTCACCTAATAATCCCGCCATGCGCATCCTTTGATAAATTGAGAAAGAATATTCCATTCCATATCCAAGAGTTGCACAAGTTGGATCCATGACAATTCTATTTCGAGGGAGCCCCAATTCAATGGCATCCTTGTTCATTTTTATCTGATTGTTAAGGTCTAAAGACGTCCAAAGCAAGCAATTATGGTCATATTTTACTGCTAAGGGAATGACTTCCTCCCATGTTGCTTTATCCGCAGCAGAAAGCATTAAAACCTCGCTCTCCGTGGCAGGAGCTGTTTTTTCAAATAACTCGATATCTTTCTTTTTATTACCTGAACATCCTATAATGACAGGCACGTTTACTGCTTGAAGAATATCTTCTAAAAATTTTACGGATTTAGATACGGGAGCATCTCCCATACCTGGGTCTATGCTAAGTGAATGGAACGTGATTAAGTCAGCACCAAATTTATCTACGGCAAACTTGGCCCATTCTGGAGGGCTTTTTAATACGTCACCGTATTGTTCCTTTATTGGTTTAGGTGGTGAAAAAGCAATCGTATCAAAAACATCGTACGTCACCGCTGGAGGATTTGGATTTCTTTTCTCAAGACCAAGGAAATTATAAAATGGAGGTGATTTTTCTCCTCCGATAGTAACTGTCTTTCCTTTTGAGCGGATAAATTGGATAGTCTCGATTTCTCCAGGAAAGTTTATATCAAATTTTAATTTCGCAGGAGTCCACTGTGCTACTCCAGGAGCAGGCATTCCCATTGCTTGAGCTGCTGAGGCAATCATTTGTGGCAACATTTCGAATTCAAGATACTCTGCAACAAGGTCTACATCTTTAAGCTCAATCTCTTGCGTGTCTTTCATGAGTTGAGCTAATTTTTTACTTAATTCTTCAAATGGCATGTTTTATTACTTTTTATACATTCTTTTTTGTAATAGTTTAATAAATAGGAAAAATGTTCTAAAAATAAAAACTTGATTATTGAAAACTTAAATCATTTAAATAGGTTCAACTTCGAAATTCGTCATGAATTGACATTTTGGGACATCAGTCGCATTATCATTGTTTTATTTCTTTGCGCTTTTTTTTCTAAAATGGATTTCTGTTCTTTCATGGTGCTTTTATTTTAAGTTTTAGTTAGAACTATATAAGTTGCTTTCTTTTAAAATGAGCTTGAGAACGGTTATAATTATCGGATGGATATAATGAATTAATTTGGAACGTAATTATTACCTAATATAAGAATCTTTCATGATCCTTCGTTTCCAAATAAAAATGGATACTCCTATTCCAGTAAAAATCATTAGAACTAAAAATCCTAAAGGAAAACCAGGAATATAAGGGATATAATACCGAATTAATTGAACATCTTCACCATTTCTTGTAACATTTAATATAAAGGTATACGGCCCATTTGAAGAAAGATAAACTTGGATGTAATAAATTAAAGTATCACTAGCAACATAATATATGTTCAATCCTTCAGCTACAATACTTTCCGTTAAAATGGTATCAATTAGAGGACGTTTATTGAGTAAATACATTGAAAAATTTCCTAATGTAGTATGGGTGAGGTTGAGTATTAAGATATCATCTTTATACAAATCGCATATATAATAAGCAGAACTACCCGTGTATAAATTTTCTTCGGGCATTACTGCTGATGCTATCGATAACGGAAAAAAACAGGAAAAAAAAAGCGTGAGTAAAAGGAAAAGGGATTTTTTCTTCATTTTATTACAAATTGTATTTATTATTGCGGATCATAATTACCCTATTATATCTAATATGATTTATTAATTATTTAATACTTGCTTTCGAGCGTATTTTATCAGTCCTTCAGAAGAAATGATCTTATGGAGGAAGGCGGGCATTTGTTTTATTATGAATTCCTTGTTCAAAGTCAAATTCAAGATTTTACCTTCTTCAAAATTTATTTCAAGTTCATCTCCCGTATTAACTTCCTTAAGATCTGCGAACTCTAAAATTGGCAGTCCAATATTAATGGCGTTTCTGAAAAAGATTCGAGCAAAGGATGGTGCTAAAACGCATTTAATTCCCGCAGTTTTTATGGCTAATGGTGCTTGCTCCCTGCTCGATCCACTACCAAAATTAGAACCTCCAACCATTATCGAAAGGTGCATCTCTCTTATTTTTTGATTAAACTCAGGATCTAGATCCTCCATGCAGTGTTCTGCTAAGAATTTTGGTTCTGAATTAACTAAATATCTGGCTGGAATTATTAAATCAGTGTTTATATTATTTTGATCATATTTAATGACTTTTCCTTTCAATTTGATTCACTTTATTTTGAAGATTATGTTCATTTAATTATATATAGTCTGGTGAGGTGATATACCCCTTTATGGCTGAAGCAGCCGCTATGGCAGGTCCTGATAAATATACTTCACTCTTTACATGCCCCATCCTGCCGACAAAATTACGATTAGTTGTTGAAATTGCTCTCTCGCCTGCTGCAAGAATTCCCATAAAACCACCTAAACAGGGACCACAGGTTGGAGTTGATACTATTGCTCCCGCGTTCAAAAATATTTCTATCAATCCTTCTTTAAGGGCATCAAGATATATCTCCGGGGTTCCGGGTATCAATATGCATCGAACTTTAGGTGCAATTTTCTTACCCTTCAAAATTTTAGCCACGACTCGTAAATCTTCCAAGCGTCCATTCGTACACGAGCCTATAACAGATTGATCAATCTCAATCCTCATGGCATCTACTTCAGAAATGGGCTTGGCATTTTCGGGTAAATGGGGCAATGAAACTTGAGGTTCTAAGTCAGAGCATTCAAACTCGATTATATCGAAATAATCAGCATCCTTATCACTTATATATTTTTTATAATTCACTTTATGTTTTTCATTCAAGTATGCTTCAGTAATCCTATCGGGAGGGATAATGCCATTTTTTCCTCCCGCTTCAATCGCCATGTTACACATTGTAAAGCGACTTGCCATTGAAAGATGATCGATGATTTCTCCTGTAAATTCCATGGCCTTGTAAGTTGCTCCATCAACACCAATTTGACCAATAGTATGTAATATTAAATCCTTTCCTGAAACATGTTCTTTCATCCTACCAGAGTAGATGAATTTTATTGATTGGGGGATTTTAAACCAACATTTACCTAGCGCCATAGCCACGCCCAAATCTGTCGAGCCCACCCCCGTTGAAAATGCTCCAAGAGCACCATACGTGCACGTATGAGAATCCGCTCCTATAAATACCTCTCCAGGTAAGGCTAGTCCTTTTTCAGGTATGAGACAATGCTCGATCCCAACCCTTCCTTGTTCAAAATAATTCTCAATATTATATTCGTGAGCAAATTCTCTCAACACCTTACATTGCTCCGCTGAAGCAACATCTTTATTAGGAGCAAAATGATCTGGAGTTAAAATGATTTTTTTTTTATCAAAAACATCCCGATCGGTCCCCTCTATTATTTCTTTAAAAACATTAATGGCAATTGGAGCGGTTATATCATTAGCTAAGCATTTATCGATATTAGCAAGAATAAAATCCCCTGCTGAAGCATTTTTCTCGTTGCTATGATCTCTAAGTATTTTCTCTGTTATCGTTAATCCCATATTTTAAACACGATTGAAATAAACATGCTATTCTATAAATTTTTAATCGTTTTAATCTTAACCTAATAGTTACTTCAGTGTTGGAGTGAAAAATTAGGAAAAAGTATTCATGTATTTTCGAAGGATTTATATCAATAATTATA
>DXJM01000256.1 GCA_019057355.1 Promethearchaeota archaeon
GATTAGAAGCGAACGCTAGTTCGCAAGGAATTTTTCTTTTATTTTTTTACATGTCCTAACATGTCTTAAATCATTATACCTCATAATCATCTTTATAATATATAAAAATCATTATGTATTAGATGCATCCACCAATAATTTTATTCGATTTTGATGGAGTAATTCTAACACAAAAGGCTTTAGAACTGGCAGGATTAATATTTCTTCGGAATGATTTTTATAAATGGCGAAATGCGGAAAAATTGAGACCAATTGATCTTGCTTTATTATTTGAGAAATCAGATTCAGAAAGATTCGTTAAGTTCTACAAGAACATACACAAGAATTATAAAACTTATATTCCTAGCAGAACAAGAAGGGACTTATTCTTAGCGAGATTTGGTAAAAAATATAGAAAATTAGAAAAATTACATGCTAAATTGAAACCGGGAATTTGCAATGTTTTAATGGAATTAAGGAGCAAAGAAATTCCGTTAGGGATCATTTCAAATACCCAAAAAAAAAGAATGAATTATTTCAAGAAAAGGTTTGAATTAGATAAATATTTTACCATCATATTATCCAGAAATGATTTACCCTACCACAAACCAAACCCCTATCCTATAATAAAAGCACTAAAATATATAAAAGAAGAAAGAAACTACAATAAAATCGAGAAATCAGACGTTTATTTTATTGGAGATATCCCTTCAGACATTATTTGTGCAAAATCTGCAGGAATAAAAAGTATTGCTGTATTATCGGGGCATGGAACTAAAAATGAACTTCTAAATGAAGATCCGGATTATGTTGTAGAAAGAATAATCGATATCTTAGAACTTCCCCCTTTCAAAAAATTCTTATTTTACTGAATATTATTTTATCATTGAAGAATGTTTGAAATACAAGATTTTAGCCCTTATCAAGGTTTGGAACACATTGTATTAAAATTGAATAAACTATTTGAGAAAAACAAATCTGCTAAAGTTCCAAAAGTTATCTCCCAATTAGAGGAATTATTGATTGATGAAAATTTAGTAATTCCCGTGACATTTATCTTGAGTGTTATTGCAGAAAATTCAATAGAGCACATCCCAGAACATTTAATAAAAAAAATTGAGCCTTTTTTAAACTCTCAAAATGGCAAGCTTAAGATCAATTCAATAATAATCATGGGGTTTAAAATAATAACAAGTGAAGGGCTCATTGAGAAATATATTTCTGATTTCATTCATTTGTTGACTGATGATAATGAAGATATTAGAGAAAATACCTACTTTTTTTTAGGATTATTTTTTGAAAAAAAACAAAAACTCATAAATTCAGGAAAGCAAGTTTATTTAAATGCTTTAAAATCGGAAACGAAAAAAGAAAACGTGATTACTTTATTAGAATATCTCTCTGTTTGTAAAAATTTTTCTTTTAGTGAACTTTTCGAGTTTAGAGATCTTGCCCTTCATTTAATCTTAAAACATGATCTTGAGAAATCACCAGAATTTAGGGTAGGATTATTAAAAGCTCTCATAAATATCTTTCCTTTATTAAAAAATGCTAATTTAGATGGATTCAATGAAAAAGCAATAAGATTAGCATTAAATAACCTCTTTATAATGAAAAAGACAAATTTCACAGCGGAATTAATAAAGAAAAATAACATTAGCCTAGAAAGATTTACTGAAGACATTAAGAAGAATCATTTAAAAGAGAAAGAACTTTATTTTTACACGAAAAATCCTAAAACAAGTGAGATCATTTTTTATCAAATTGAGAAAGAAAAACTTGAAGCTTTCTTTAATAAGGAGAAAAAGATTTCTAATGATGAGATCAAAGAGACTTTTGGGAGCATGATCGATTCTGACTACAATTTGAGATTATTCATTGATGTCTTATTAAACTTGGGACAAATTTTTGGATTTTATTCAAAACTCGGTTTTTATTATCCCCAGTCATATATCACCTTAAAATTGAGAGAAGATTTTCAAAAAAAAGGATTAATTAATTTAAAAAACTATAATTATTTGCCCATAGAATTTTTAAATAAAATCATAAAAAATGTTTCAGAAACGTTTAACATTCCATTTTTAACCGGAGTAAATGAACAGGCCTTTTATTCATTAAAAAAAATTCACGAACAAATTAATAATGAAGCGCCCCATAATAGTTCTATCGATCTTTATCCTTTTAGAGAAAGGTTGAAGGATGAGGATTTCATTAAATTGATAAAAAATCTTCCCCGTGAATATTTAACTAATTTGAGAAAAGGAACCCATTGGCTTACTAATATCGGAAAGACCAAGATTAAAAATGAAATTGATAATTCTAAAATTATTGGTTTTTTCAGTTTACCGGTAATCTCCGAGAAACTTAATATAAAAAAAATATTATTAGTAGACGTTTTGGAACAATACATTGATCTAAGAGGGGGAATATGGGACAATAGTAAGGAAATCTTTTATTATTCTAAATTCTTGAAAGATAAAATTAATTCAATTGATTTAATGTCCAACGATGATGAAAAAAATGCAAAAATTAACGCATTGGCGACTCAATTAAATATCAATAAAAATATTATAGTAACTAAAATCAATGAAAATCTCAAATTATTAGGAGAAGAAATAAAAAATCAAGATGAGATATCTATTAGCCTATATCTCGAGAAATTAGGAATGGAAAGAGAAGATTTCATGAATTTTATCCATGACTTGGAAGTAAATTATTTTTTAAAAGGAGATTTGTTGATCTTAAATCCTGAAAAAATAGAACTAGCCAAGAAAGATATAAAGCTCATGTTAATTAAAGAAAGCCAATCCATGGACTACATCAGCTTCGGAAATTTTGATATCAATGCTGATTTGGTTCATTCTCTGATAAAAGAATTAGAGGTTGAAAACAAGATAAAAGGGATTTTTTATGAAGAGAAAGGTGAGGTATTCTTCTATACCCTTATAGGAATAAAAAAATTAATGCTCGAAAATAGTTTTTTATTTTCATTTAGTGATTTATTTTATGGTAAAGAACTTGATCAGAAAGAAATAGCACTAATGATGGAAGTTTTAGATGAATTAATTGATTCTGGACAATTAAAAGGAACTGTTGATAAAAAGGAATTAGCGTTTTCAAGCGATGAAGTTATCTTTGCTAAAGATTACAATGTTGTAGTTGATGAGTTTGGAAGAATCATTAGTAATTTTACCCGTAAATTTGAGATGGAATTTTATGTTATTAAAAAAATATTACGAAAACGCGATGAAGTAATATATCCCCAAGAAATAAAATTAATTCAAGAAATAATAGATAAAATTAATATTAATTATGTCAAATGGAGAGCACAAATAGGAGCAATCATGCGCTCTACAAATAAAAGAATTCTCGATGAACAAGGGCATAGTTTTAAAAGTTATCAGAGATTGCCACCGGAAAAAAGAAATAAAATCATATTATTTAAAGAAGATCCTGATGTTCAAGACCATATGAATACATTTAATGCGTGGGTTAACCTTTTTAATGAACTAGAATTGAACTATGGAAAAATTATTTTTGCCCAGAAACATTTGATAAACAATCCAGAAGATACGGAAACCGAAATCAAGCTTGAGGAATTATTGGAGAAACTAAAACTTTTATAATTTTTGTAATTGAGAAATAAACTTCTTTATATCTATTTCTTCAGACTTTTTAATTCTATAGTTCACAGGGTTTAACGTGCCATTTTTTTCTAAAATTGTTCCCTCTTCTTCGAGATATTTTAACGTTCGCCATATGAAATTAATTTTAGAGCGATTTTTTGATTTAACATTATTACATCTTCGTACTCGTTTAGTATTTACTATATAAACCTTATTATTAATGCATTTATTGATAGCATCAAGAGTTTCCTCTAAGTTTTTTCTAAAAAAATCCAAAATGTAAATTCCCTCTCCCAATTGAATGAATAAAACAGTGATTTTTAAAGAAACTAAAAATAAATTGATCTTTTTCAGTATCTTTATGTATTATAAGTATAATGATATCATTTATAAATCTTTTTATATTATTTAAAAAGAGGATTAGAGAATAATTTGAATTCTAAATTGAATTATTTTTCACAAAACTCTCATAAATAGAAAATAGGGTTCAAATCTAAACAACTAATTGGTTTTCAGGAATTTTATATGTGTGTAAAAAAAAACGAAAATGTAAAAAAAATATATTAATAGATTAATATTTGTTGAGAAATACGTCAAATTTTTACTTTAATGCCTAAATACTCTTTTTCCACAAAAAATTAGCGTGCAATCTAATTCGTTTGCCTTTTCAATCACTAAATCGTCTCGAATTGAGCCTCCAGGATTGATGATTGCTTTTGCACCAGCATTTACTGCCGCTTCCAAACCATCGGGAAAGGGAAAAAAAGAATCCGTTCCCATAATAGAATTCTTTAATTCATCTTGATGCCCAAACTCTCTTGCTTTTTGTGCTGCTAGTTTTACAACATGAACCCTGCTTTGTTGTCCCGCTCCAATACCGATAGTATAAACACCATTATTATATGTCTGAACAAAGCACGCTGAATTGGATTTGGCCCATTTTGAAACTTTATATGAAAAAATTAACGCTTCTTTTTCTTTTAGAGTAGCCTGTCTTTTGCTTACAACGTTCCATTCTTTAATAATAGGTTTATAATCATATTCTTGAATCAAGACGCCACCGAGCGTTGAGCGTAGTTCAAGTTGTTTATAGATCGCCTCTCTTTTTTCGAGAAAGTCTCCGAATTCTAAAATTCTCATGGATTCTTTTGTTTTTAAAATTTCTAAGGCTTCTGGTTCAAAAGACGGTGCCATTAACACTTCTATGAAAATTTTTTCTTTATTTACAATATAATCAGCAACTTCTTTAGTCAAAGCATGATTTACTCCCCATATTCCCCCAAAAGCTGACAATGGATCACAGCTGAAAGCCATGTGCACCGATTTTAACTGATTTTTTTTATCAATTGCCATACCATTTGGTGATGTGTGTTTAAGTATTGCTGTAACATGATTTTCTTCTCCTAGATCTAAGAGCATTTGCATGCAAGCATCAATATCCAAGTAATTGTTAAATGAAATTTCTTTTCCACCCAATTGTTTTAAATCGTGTAATCCATGCAATGCGGAATTGTCCTTGTAATATGCTGCTGCTTGATCCCAATTTTCACCATATCTGCAGTCTTGGACCTTTTCAAATACTTTTATCATGGTTTTAGGGAATGTGGTTTCAGAACTATAAATAGTTTGCAAATAATTCGCAATTGCAGCATTATAATCTGCCATTATAATGAATACTTTTTGAGCAAGCATTAGTCTTGTTTTTTCAGTTATTGCACCTTTATTCTTTCTCAATTCTTTTAACAAATCATCATAATAATCTGGACTTGGAACAACAATAACATCTGGAAAATTTTTGGCAGCAGCTCTTATCATGGTAGGACCGCCAATGTCTATCATTTCTAATGCTTCTTTAAGCTGAATACCTGGTTTTTCTATTGCTTCCTTAAATTGATACAAATTACATACAACCATGTCAATAGGAGGAATATCATATTTTTCAGCATCTTCAACATCACTTTCAAGATTTCTTCGAAAAAGAATTCCACCTTCAACTCGAGGATGTAAAGTCTTTACTCTTCCATCAAACATTTCGGGTGACTGGGTATAATCTGAAATCTTAATAACCTTTATTTGATTTTTTTCCAATAATCTAGCTGAACCACCTGTCGATAAAATCTCGACCCCAAATTCATTTATCAAGTTCTTAACAAATTCAAGGATACCTCTTTTATCATACACAGAAACTAAAACTCTTTCTATTTTTTTCATCTTTCATCCATTTTTTTTTATTTACGTCTATTAATCTGAATGTCTATTATTTACATTGAATGAAATTATTAAGTTTAACTTATTTGCTAACGATTTAATAACCTTCTAATTATTTATAAAAACGTGGTACTTTCTATAAACTTCCAACATTTATTCCAATTATCAACCTTTCCTGTGGAGGAAAGGCCCGTCCTAAGGTTATCAGACGGTTCGCTCGTCACCGAGTTCAAGACGTGTTTCATGCATGATACTTTTTTCATTACTTCGGAAGTCTTGAAGGACGTTATCCCGCTCTACTTGAAAAAATCGTGAAGTTTAGACCAATCACGGTAGGGACTGCTTGGTTTCAAAC
>DXJM01000257.1 GCA_019057355.1 Promethearchaeota archaeon
TCAGGAAGAAATGAAGCAAGAGCTGAGTAGCCTCGCTATGGATGATGAAGTCAAAGCCATAATAATAACCGGAGCAGGGAGAGCTTTTAGTGCGGGTGGAGACATTGGAACCATGAAAGAAGCACATCAGCTAGATCCACTGCTTTTGAGACAGGCTTTGTATCACGCCACTTCGGAGGTGACTAATTTAATTTGGAATATCGAAAAACCGATCATCGCGGCTGTTAACGGTGTGGCGGCTGGTGGTTCATGCAATTGGGCTCTGGCTTGTGATTTTGTTATAGCCTCGGAAAATGCACAATTCGGTGAGGTTTTCATCCATGTTGGTTTGGTACCTGATGGAGGAGGTAGCTGGCTACTACCAAGACTGGTCGGACTGCAGAGAGCAAAGGAGATTATCATGATGGGTAAAATGGTACCGGCCAAGGAGGCCGAGCAAATCGGCATGGTAAACAAGGTCGTCCCCCAAGAGGAGGTATTATCCACAGCTAAAGGATATGCAAAAATATTAGCTAACCTACCAACCAAAACTCTAGGAGCCGCTAAAAAAACAATAAACAAAGCCTTGACCATGGATTTGCGAGAGGCAATGGATTACGAAATGACTATGCAGGCGATATGCTTCCAAACACAGGCTCACAGGGAACGTGTAAAACAGTTTTTAGAAAAAAAATAGTGGCTCAAAGAATTTATTATTTGTCCTTAACTTCAGAAGTTGGAGTAAACATTTATTCAAGTTTTAATTTTTTATGAACGAGCTTAGGTATAGTGCTGAGGATAACTTAAATTTGATGATGAGAAGTTGAGTATTTCCCACATGGAAATTTTTTAAGAAATGTTTTTAATAATAATTTTTTTCGAGGGTCTTTCTAAATCAGTAAAATTCTGCAACCTTATGTAAAGTAAATAGAAAATAGTTAAACAGATGATTGAGTTAATGTTTGTTGGCCAGAATTGGTACATGGTATAGCTAAATCCTACAGAAGAAGTCTCTAAAATGAAAACTCCGAATAACGCTAAGGTTTTATTTCTAAAAATTCTCATCAATATATTGTAAAAAATTAAAGCTGATATGAAAAACGTATAAAATAAGAAATATCGTGGAATAAATATTGTATCAATACCAGAAAAAAAATGGATAATTGCTCCAAACAATTGGAGTCCAACGGCACCAAAATATTGATTTAATGGCAATAAGTTATAATTTATTATTACTCTTGTCAGATAGATATGAAACCAAGCATCCCTGCCAAAAAAAAAATCGAATTTTACCGTATATAAAACACTTATCGAAAATAGAAAAATTAATAACAATATAGTGTTAATATTTTCCTTTATGATTTTTTTTATCATTTGAAAATAACATATTTTCTTATCCAATACTTCTCGTGCTTCAGAACCCTTTAATTGTCTGATAAAAAAATAATTTTTACTGCGAAATTCAATAATTAAAATATAAATGATGAAACAAAGATACATCAATACACTTACAGAAAGGAAATATGCTCCAGTTAAGGGAATCTTAAGAAAATGACCAATATATCCCGTTAATATGTAAAAAGACAAGTTTAAAATTATCGTTAAACTTATTTTTTCTAAAAATTTAAAACCTTTCTCTTTTACAATAATAAAAAAAAAAGGATATGTTGGGAGCATTAGAATAACAAATATTGTGCTCAAGATGACCATTAATTGGAAAGAAAAACCTAAAAGAATTAGATTTGTGGTGTTTAAAATTAGCGCTAAACCACGTAAATTTAAAGCAATAACTATGATTGAGCCAATTGAGATGAGCAGTATGAAAACATGAATTCTTGATTTTATAAAAAATACTAGATGATCCATCATATTTTTTTTTTTAAATTGAATGATGTGTTTAATTCATTACTTCTTTTTAAATTTTAGATAATGATTTCAGGCAATTATTTTCAGATAAGGTTTCCATAAAGAGGAATATTTAGAAAAAATTTCCATGTGATAAATGTAAGAAATATCAACAAAATGATAAAGAAAAAAACAACAATCATAACCAGGGTTACGTGATCGAAAGGTTCTCATTTAACTGAAGTATAATTTGAAAAGATAATAATTTCCAAAAAAAATTAAATAAATAATTCATAATATTTCTTACTCTAATAGATGTGTCTTTATGAAAGAAAAAAATTCACGAATTTCAATTATCTTTCCTTCATATAATGGAGAGCGATTTCTCAGGCGTAATCTTGATTCTATTTTACAATTACCTTATAAAGAAAATATTGAGCTAATTATCATTGATAATAATTCAATGGATAATAGTATAAAAGTAATCGAATCATATTCTAAAGACCTCCAGATTTCCCTGTATAAACAAGCAACTAACCTTGGATTTGCTAAAGCGTGTAATTTTGGAGTCCAAAAGGCAACTGGAGAATTCATCTTTATAACTAATCAAGACGTGATTTTTACACCCAATTTCTTTGAAAAATTAATGGATATTTATGTTAATAATAAAAAAGATGAGGAAATTGTTATATCACCCGCGCTCATATTTGAAGAAAATGGTATTCATTATTATGGAGCTAAAATTCATTTCTTAGGTTTTTCTTACACTAAAAATCTAAAACAAAAATTACCGAATGATTCACAATTAAAAGAAACGAAACGATTCTCAGGGGGTTCTTTATTCATGAGAAAAAGTCTTTTTTTGGAGTTGGGTGGATTTTTCACTCCTTTTTTCATGTACTATGAAGACACGGATCTTTCGTTAAGAATGTTAAGAAAAGGCTTTAAAATTTATACCACTAATGATCCTTATTTAATCCATCAAAAACATGAGTGGAATTTTAGTGATTTTCAATATTATCTCCTTGAACGCAATCGCTTTCTGGTATTTTTTCGAAATATTGATGGGTTTAAAAAAGTAATACCATATTTTATCATTATTGAGCTTATGTTGATCTTTCAATCATTTATAATTAAAAAATTTCGTTTTAGAATGAGAATGTACTATGAATTATTGATTAATAGAAAACATATTAAAATGATGAGAATTAATAGTAAAAAGAAAAGTAAATTGTTGAGTTACGATCGATTATCGAGAGAATTGGACTCAGTTCTTATTGGAGATAATAAACTGGCTAAAATTTTTTCAAAATTTTTAAAATTCATTAATTATACCTTTAAATTGATTTAATATTATGAGACTTTTATATGAAGTTAATATCTGTTATTTTTAGGTGATTTTATGAATATAACAAATTTTTTTAAAATTGGATACATTTAGTAGATTATCGTATGCTTGAACAAATACATGATCATTTTTTTGAAATTATCAAACCCATAAAAAACGTTATTATGAATTTTATTACAATTATATTCAATAAAACTGGTGAAAAACTATCAAGGAAAATGAAGACGTTGATGTTTCCATTACAACCATAAACTGGAATG
>DXJM01000258.1 GCA_019057355.1 Promethearchaeota archaeon
AGTGATAAGGGCTTCGAAGGGCAGATAATTAAGAATATCATCAGGGATAAAAATGAGATTCTCGATACCATCCTCTAATCCTGGAAGAATGAGGCTCTGATAGAGTGTATGACCCAGATGAAAATCCTGGTTGTCTTTATCTGTTATGAGTTTAAGATAATTTGAGACTTGATCTTTGAGATCGTCTCTCTTAGGAATAGGAAATATTTTCAGTAACTTTTTTGTTAGGACAAAAAGATAAGAATTGTTTTTTTCGACAGAATATGCAAAAAATGCCGTCTTCTTATCCAAAAAGTCTTTCTGGGTTTCTTCAAGAGTAATAATTTCGGGATATTTGAGATCTGCATAGGCAGGGCTTTGTGTCCGGATTTCTCTTTTTAGAGCCTCAAGCCTGTTTTCATAGTTATTAAGCTCTTCTTGAAGATGTTCTTTTTCCTGGGGAGATAGTCCAACCGCCAGGAGTTTCGTGTAGAGGCTTGAGATATCCTTCATTAATTCTCTTTCTTCGTTTATCAATTTGGGATCGACACCGCGAGAAATATCAACTTTTGATAGTTCTAACCTGTCTAAAAATGCGCGTGCCTTTCCTTTTTCAAGATAGTTAAAAGCTTCTACGTCATATCTTTTGTCTGGATTATCCTTGTGAAGCCTCACAAGTAAATCAATAAGATTATGATAGGCTTTAATTCTTTTATCGGTTCCCAGGTAACTTGCTTTGAGCTCTTCTAGTTTTATTTCGGAGCGGATGTCTTCGATTATTGAAATTGAATTTTTATAGTTTTTCAGGGCTTCTTCGAATCTATTCTGTTTGACGCAAGCATTCGCCAATTCTAGGTAAGCTTCCCAGAGAATTTTCCCTCCTTTAATGCCCAGAGCTAAATCAATTGCTTTCTGATAATATTTTAAAGATTGCTCATAATTATTAAGGTTGAAATGGACGATTCCTATGTTGTTTAGGATCATTCCCATGGCTTCTTTATCATGAATCTCTTCGGCCTTTTTGTAGCCACGATGGAAGAATTCGAGCGCTTCATTAAAGTTCTCGAGATCGGAATGCACTGTTCCAATGTTGTTTAATACATCAATTTCCGTTTTATCATCTTGAATTTCTCTTATCAGGTTGAGGCATTCAGAATAATAATCAAGTGCTTTATAAAAATCTTGTTCATTGCCTGACTCTAGACCCTTTCTCCGGTATACAGTTCCAATATTATTCAAATCTTTTGAAATATAGACATAATTTTTTAGTTGTCGATCTATTGTTAAGGATTTAATGAAAACCTTTAATGCTTTATTGTTATCACCAAGGTTAAAATAAATAATAGCAATGTTATTTAGCAACTCTGATTCTTCTAATTTGCTACTATTCAATTCATTGATAATTCCTAGGGCTCTTTGGTAGTATATAAGAGCTTTAGAATAATTATCATTTATTTCGTGATAAAGACCTATATTATTTAGAGATCTTGCTTTCTCTTTTTCATGGTTAAGCTCTTCTGCGATTTTCAATGCTTCTTCATTTAGGCTAAAAAATTTGGAAAGATTATTTAAATTCCAGTAAGTTAAACTTAGTTGACGCAGACATTTAACTTTGTGTTCTTTGCTTCTGATTTTTCTAGCAAGATCTATTGCAACCTGAAAACTCTTTATAGATTCCTGGTTTTTTCCCGCTGAGCGGTGTTTTTTTCCATCAATGTAGTGGTAGTAAATATTAATAGCAGCTTGAGCTTTTTCATATTTTGACCTTGAACCTATCTTTTCTGCTGTGTATAATGCTTGCTTGTAGTAATTCGAGGATTGATCGAGATTGCCTATATTCCAGTACAAAAGTCCCAGTTTTGAAAGGATTTCACACTCCTTTTCTTTGTCACCATGTTTTTTTGAAGTTTGAAGCAATTCCTCAAGAAGTGTTATTGATTTTTCGAATTTGCCATTTTTTCGAAGATTTTCAGCTTCATTGAAGTAATCCGTATGCCTCGATTTAGCAGCGTTCATTTGGTATGAAATGAGGCTGATTTGGCAGAAAGAAATAAGCACTAATAGAATAAATGTTTTTTTAAAAATGTAACAGTCAATGCGTTTGTGATGGAAAAATCTTTTTGTTAAAGAGATTTCAGTCCTCATATTCTTGCTACGAGAAAAATAGTATCGAAATATCGGGGGGTATATCAATAACCTTTAGAGATGAATTAAGGGGGTGATATTATAATTTTTTACTAATCTCAAGGGGTGAGATTATTTTTTTAATTATTAAATGTAAGAATCGTCAAAATTTTCCAGGAGATTGAGCATGTTTGGAATATGAATAATATTTTTTTCTGTTTTTATTATTTAGGAAGTAGAAAGATTGAGAAATATCTTTTAAATTGACTTATTATTCTTTTTAATTTTCTTTTTGTGTAATTCTGATTAATAAGCTGGAATATCAGTCTCCACCAGATGGCTTGCGAGATAGTAAGTTACCTGTGATTTTGACCTTCTTGGTAGTTTTGGTCGGCTCTATGGCCTTCTTTCCTGAGTCGAAGATTGAGGTGAAGAAGGGGATAATTGAGTTAATCAGCATAAGGGGGTTCTTCAGGACATTGATTTTGGGAGCCTTTTTCTCGACAGCATTTACATTGGGAACAGCCATAAGAAGGAGACCGAGACATACTGAAAGAGCAGCGGCTTTAGCTAATGTTTTGCGCATAGCAACCTCCTCTAAAGGATTGCTGCGCCTTGTGAAGGATTAAGGATGATACAAGAAGCGAATGAATTTTTACTGCGACATCCTCATCCAAGGC
>DXJM01000259.1 GCA_019057355.1 Promethearchaeota archaeon
AGATCCTCGCATCGGTTAAGGAGCATTTTAAAGGCTGAGCGCGAAAAAGATCTCGGATTTCTCCCACGATGAAAAAGGGTATATAGAGACCCCCAATTCAAAGCTCATCTCATATACCTATGCAAAGGATTTGCAGATTTAAAATTTATGGTAGGATATAGAAACATAGTCTCATTATCGAGTTTTAAAAACTTAACTATCAAGGGTTGAATGGGGAGAATGAAATATTATAATTCAAGACTAGACCCTATTGCCCCATAATGCTCCCATGACGAGCACCCCCCAACACTCTTTCGAAAAAGCAGTATCAAGATTGAACAGCAAAAACTTGACTGATCTCTGGACAACGAGCTGCCTCCTGTCTTGTATTGACTATTTCAGTAAATGGGACAACCGCGTGAATATTTTGATGCCTATGGTACACGTTCAGAGTGTTGCCATGCTCCAACGGGCGATATTGGAATCAAAAGCACAACACTATAAGAATAAAAAATTCGATTCTAGAGATCTTCCATATGTTTATAACGCTTTAGTTGGCGCCGCAGATGATGTTACCCTCCTCCGTGGAGACGCTGACCCCGATACTCGACTGAGAAAATTTTTCGGAACTTTAGCTAATTTTCAGATCAGATTCCAGGAACGTGATATCCAAAGTCGTTTAGGTAGGGCTTATGGGATGCTTCATGATATTCCTTTAACATACAAGAACATACTCAGCCAGCGTCACGGATCAAACTTTTTGGATTTGGTCACGGTCTTTCCTGAGAAATTTGGGTTTTCCGTGAAGGATTTTCTCCTGATTGGATTTTGTGTTCTTACGCTGGTCCACGAAAGATTCAAACCTTATTCCGCAATTCAAGGTCAGATAGAGGCAAATCTTACCAAAACTGGCCGCCAACATTTAAGCAACAGAGAACGATCTCAACTTTTCTCGTGGCTTATCGACAACAGCAAGGGCTGGCAAGGCAAGCTTATCTTCAAACCTCAGAATCTCGTTATTCCAAACTATCCCAGTTTTACTATTGAAAAAGTGCGGGCTTACTTGCAATTGGTAGCTAGAACGACTCAACAATTAAGAGATCTGCTGAAGAGCGTTAAGACCTACTCTGAGGGGCCATTGGCTGAAAGAGTTAGTCCTCTTGAACGGTACCCGATTGTTGAGTTGGAAGACAACAGTTACATAGTGCCTAATCTCAGATATTTCGATATGGCCCTGACTGAGTTACCCCACTTCATGTTACAAGAAACGTATCGGGACAACAGATATAACGAGCTAAGGGGTTATATTCAAGAGCTTTATTTGCAAAAGCAGATCGAAGACTGCTTGCCACACCTGAATGTAATCCCCGAGATCACATATCGGAGGGCAAAAGAAGAGGTAAGCGGCCCTGATCTTACTCTCATTGAAGGCACGAAACTAATTGTACTTGAATCAAAAGCTAAACGGATGAGAGTTGCCTCACGGGTATCGCCAGCCTCAGAAGCCCTCGTTGAAGATATTCAGGGCGCCTTTTCGGCTTTTGAGAAAATTCCATCGAAGATTGAAGATCTATATTCTGGACTACTTGAATATCGGAGTTATCAAAAAATATTGGATATGACACGCGATACCGAGCCGGTTGTCACAGTAGTAATGGGAGGAGGAGTTTATTTCATGGCAGAATTTCTACAAGACTATCTAAAGGACAACCCAGATCATTTCCTCAATCAGTACTTGTATCCGTTTTGTCTAATGCACATTGATAAGTTCGAAGATGCTGTAACAATTGCTACAACTAGAAACCTATCTCTCCATGATCTGTTGCGTGAGTATTGGGAGGACAGCAAGATAACTACCGTAAGAGGACATCCCGCTGAAGACTTCAGGGGTCGTAAACCTACCGGCATGAACCCCAAGAACAGGGAATATGTCGATACCCTCTTTTCTGAGTTACTGGAAGCGAAGGGAAAATAAGGATCAAATCTCTATTCTTGATATTTTCTAGAACGGGGGACGGGGGGAGAGGACGTAGGTCCACTAGTACCGTAATGCTGAATGATTTGGGTCTCATAATAGTGCTTCTTTTATTATTCAATCACTTTTTATCCAATCCAACAGTGCAAACATATAGTTAGCAAAGTCGATGCACATTTTTCTATCAATTTCAACTCTACCTTTAGATTCGATTTTCAACGGTCCTAGTATTTGGTTTGCGAATTTTCCTTCACTTTCTCCAACGTTAAAGTAGCATCCTCTACCATGAGCAATGTTGTTCCTTGATGCAAAAAGATACTTTAGCCTATGATAATCTTCCTTCCTGTATTCCTTAATTGATTTGTTTTTCGCCTCTAATACAGCTTTAACAAAAAAACCAGTAAAATCCATATTTCTAATTTTTTCGTCATAGTCTTCTTCTCTTTTGTTACGTCCAAGGTCTTCCATGGTAAATTGTTCAATGGCCACGGCAATATTTATAATTGCTTCTCTAATTTTTCCGGCAGAGGCATGATATTTAGCATCTAATAATAACGAATAGTAAACTTCGGGGGCCTTGCCATTCACCAAATAATCAACTACTTTGTTCCATATGCTCTGATCTAAGGCGAATTCATTTTCATCTTCAGGTCTAAGATAAAATGTTGCATACATACGCTCAAATAATTGGTTTCCCTTCTCATCCTTAATCGTGACAATGACTTGCTCGGTTGCATTTAACATCGGATTGCCGGAAAGGAATTGTCGAGTATGTAGCCTTATAAGGTCATATGTTTTCAGGAAGTAATCATTAGCTATTTCACGATATTCTTGAGCTAATTTTTCTTTTTCTGATTCGTTTGGAACATGCTCAAAATCTTTAGCAATATGGACTTTCATAGATTGAAATTTAGTTTTATCGTCCGTATCTGAACCAATAGGTGGAAAGATTTCAATGTCCAGGTCATCTTTTCGTAAAAGTGCCTTTTCGAGCTTCCCATTACCCATTTTGATTTTTGGCCAAAGATTGAATTTAAAGTTGAAGCAAAGTCTCATTATTCTTTAAGCTTAGAAGTTGATTAGTACTATATCCTCAGTCCGAAATTACGAAAATATCTATTCTCAGTGCTACCTTAAGAAGTTATTCAAAAGCACTTATTTCTCACCAACTCATATGCAACTTTGTATATACTGCGCCGTCCATGACACTTTATTGTACGAATATTATTGATCATTGATGATTGATGGAAGGCTACTCCTGAAAGAATTATTTCTTGGGGGGTGATTTTCCCCTCTTTCGATTTTTGCAGTGGGACGTGCCATAGTCCACCACCGCTAACTCCTCCGAAACTTTTTGGCACTTGGCTGTTTTTATTGTAATGAACCTCAAATTCTAAATAGTCATAATTTCCAACTATATATTCTTTTTCAACCCCTCCAGCACCGCAAAGGCCATGGAATCCTTTTACGATCTCGAAACCTTTAATTGGGCGATCATAAGTGGTCTGTTCATCAGGAAAGCCACAAAGGAACCATATACCCATATCATTTTTGAATGGATTGCTTAAGATTTTATCGCGCTTTAAAGAAAGATTATAAAAAGACTTTAATGCCTTTATTTGTCCTAAAGTGGTAGGTGGCAAAACAATGAATGCCAAGTCAGGACCTTCTGAAGGTATCAACTCTTTATCAACTACAATTTTTTCAAGAAATTCGGATTGAAGAGTATATCTGTGCAACTGCTCGAATAAAACAAAACCTATTTTGCCTTGTGGAGGAAGCCTTTCCATCACGTGGTGTGCAGTGAGAATTCCAAAAGTATTTTCAATTTCTACTAGAGTGCCAGAACCAATTAAGATTGCATCTTCAGAAGTTAAGCTTTTCTGTATTTTAACAATTCCAATAAGATAATGAGAGATTTGTTTTGATACTTCCTCAATAAGCTCAATAGGTGTTTCAGAGAGCTCCATCAATTCTGTCTTATTACTCATTTAAGGCTCCTAACTTTGAATATATACAACTATTTCTGTCTCTTTGTCAATTATTCTTTTCTTTTGGGAGGAGGGGAGGGGACGCTGATAAAAAAATAAAAAAACTAGGCCCAT
>DXJM01000260.1 GCA_019057355.1 Promethearchaeota archaeon
AAAAATTACTGTTTGAATAAATTTATATATCAAAATAATTAATTTCTATTATAAATCAAAGTATCTTTATGAGAATACGTAATTAAGATCAATTAAAATTTATACGATGTAAAATGTTTAGAAGAGTCAAAAAGGATATTGCGATTAATATTGACGAAAAATTAGGACATATATTTCTTGGAAATAAAGATCTAAGATTACTCATGTTAAGACCAATAGATTTAATTGAATTTGCCGAATTTGCAGGTTCCTCTGCAGAAGATATACTTTTATGGACAGGAAAAACAATTGGAAAGCATTTGTCAACAACATTAATACCTGATATTTTATGGGAAAATGAATCACTTTCCATTAAAAAACAAGCGATAAAAGGAATTTTAGATACTTTAGAGCATTTAGGTTTTGGTAAATTACGATCAAGAGTAACAAAAAATGCTGTTGAAATATATGTCTACGAAGCTCTTTCAATTGCTGAAAAACAAAACATTATGGCAAAGAATATATGTAGGATTTATCAGGGTGTTTTTCACGGATTGTTTGAAAATATGGAACTTGACGTTGATGCTGAAGAAATACAATGTTGCTTATTGGATGATGAGGCATGCGTCTTTAAATTTACTTTAATGGATGGTGAATTTGATGACGCGGATATTGATCCCGAAAATCTTGAGGACCAAGAAAAATATAGTTCCTTATTTCCAATAGATATTTAAACAAGATAAGAAATGCATTTTCTTTCTAAATTTATTTGCTCTCTAGTGCACCCGCTTTTCTACGATCAAAACAAAAATATTCTTAAATAAAATATTAAAAAACATTCTCGCTCCCTCCTTTTTTAAGATAGTTTCGTTTCTAAAATCTTAAAATAATTTGAGGTGTATTCATGACCATGTCTTCTCTTGAACACGTGTGCTTAGAATGTGGAAAAATATTTCATAATAAATTAGGAATTGCCATTTGCTCTTCATGTTTAGTAAGCGAAAAGATAAACCATCAAAAGGGAATTCGCTCCAAATATAACACCGTGTTTCTTTATTTGAACGGAAAAGAAATATAAAATTGCCCCTATTAACAGTAAAAGATGCAACATTTCTGATTTAAAATGTTATTAAAAAAATAGCTAATTTTTAATTTAGATTAACATCGATTAAATATTAAAGCCCACTAAGATTTGATTTAATTTTAGGGAAGAATAAAAAAAAAAAAGAGTTACCCAAGTATTAGTGTGAAATTTCACACTACTACATTATAATATTTTTGTCCAAATACATTAAACAATATAATGAGCAACTTTTAAACATTTAAAACTCTCTTATTCATAGAACTTTAAAATGATATAATATACATACAATTATTAAAATATTAAAAAACAATCACGTGATAAAAAAACATGACAGAAAAAGGAGCAAAACTCAAAATTGAATCCTATAAAGGACCACTCGGTACGATAAAGGGATTTGAGTTTACTACGGGCAAGATAGTGAGTGAAGGGGATGAAAGTGATTGGGAACCTATGGGTCCACATCCAAAACCTCATATCCCAACCTTGCGCCCATGGTTCTTTAAACTCATGGAAAGGTACAATCCGACATACATGCCTATCTGTGACATGTGCTGCCTTTGTACTTTTGGTAAGTGTAATCTTTCCAAGGGAAGAACTGGAGCTTGCGGAATAAATATGGAAACACAGAATGCTCGAATCGTAGAGATTGCTTGTTGCATTGGTGCATCTTGTCATAGTGCCCATGGAGATCATTTACTTCACTGGTTAAAAGAAAAATACGGAAACATCCCAATTAATTTTGGAAATAACATTGCTGTTGAGATGCCTTGCACAAGATTAATAGTGGGAATGAAACCAGAAACCCTGGAGGATTTAGAAACTGCTATGGAATGGGTTCATTTTACCATAACTCATTTATTAGCTGCGAGCCATACGGGTCAAGAAAGTAACCATCTTGATTATGAATCCAAAAGCTTCTTGGCTGGTTTAGCTGATTCTGTTGGAATGGAAATTTCTGATGCGGTTCAAATTGCAGCATATGGTTTCCCAGTTGGAGATCCTAATGTTCCAATTGTAGAATTAGGAATGGGGACATTAGACACATCTAAAGCAACCATCTTAATGATAGGACATAATGTTGCACCTGGTGTTGAATTAGTTGATTATATTCGTGAAAAAGGTATTGAAAATCAAATAGAGGTTGGAGCTATCTGTTGTACTGCTCATGATTTGACTAGATACTATAGTGGTGCTAAAATTGTTGGCTCAATGTCAAGGCAATTACATGTCATTAGATCTGGAATACCTGATGTGGTAATGGTTGATGAACAATGCGTTAATCTTCGTTCTTTTGAACAAGCTCAATTAATTGGAGCACCTTTTATAGCAACTAATGAAAAAAATATGGGAGGCCTTCCTGATAGAACAGCAGATCCTGTTAAAAATATTATCGAGGATTTAGTCAGTGGCAAAACCCCTGGTGTTTTAATACTTGACCCAATCAAGGCAGGTGCCGTTGCGGTAGAAACTGCAATTAAAGTAAAGCCTATTAGAGCCGGAAGAAGTGCGATTCCGGATGAAAAAGGATGCATCGATATGGCAATGAACTGTAATGGATGTGGAAATTGTCAAAGAAATTGTCCAAATGATTTACCCCTTGTAGAAGGTGTAAAACTTGCTAAGGACGGAGATTTCTCAGTTTTAGGCGATTCATTCGATGCGTGTCTTGCATGTGGTCGTTGTGAAGCAGATTGCATGAAAGAAGTCTCTCCGCTAACTTTAATTATGTATGCTGGAAGGGAGAAAATTAGAAATGAGAAATTTAATTGCAGAGTCGGAAGGGGTCCTATTCAAGATACAGAAATTCGAAATGTTGGAGCACCAATCGTATTAGGAGAGATTCCGGGAATTGTAGCAATTATTGGATGCGCAGATTACGCAAAAGAAATTCAGGAGTTATATAAAATGGCAGAAGAATTCTTGACAAGAAATTATATCGTATGTGTTTCTGGATGTGGAGCCATGGATATTGGTCTAGTTAAGGATGAAGAAGGAAAAACTCTTTATGACAGGTTCCCCGGAGTTTTTGATAGAGGTGGGCTTGTAAATGTTGGATCTTGTGTATCCAATCCTCATATTACTGGAGCTGCTTGTAAAGTGGCAAATATATTTGCAAGACGTCCATTAAGGGGCAATTTTGAAGAGATAGCAGATTATATATTGAACAGGGTTGGAGCTGTAGGGGTAGCATGGGGTGCCATGAGCCAAAAAGCCGCCAGTATTGCAAGTTCTGCTAATGGATTAGGCGTTCCTGCTGTTTGCGGTCCTCATTCCGCAGAATACAGGCGCATGTATCTCGGGAAGAGTTATGAAGAAGAAAATTGGAAAGTATTCAATGCCCGGGATGGTACTGGAGGTCATTTAGTAGGACCTGGTCCGGAACATTTATTAACAACAGCCGAATCAATCGAACAAGCAATTTGCTTAGTCGCGAAACTTTGTTTAAGACCTGCCGATAACTCCAAGGGAAGAATGATAAAATTATCTCATTGGGTTGATCTTGAACGGAAATACAAAAGTGTTGAATTTCCAGAGGATCTAGATAAATACATCAGAGTTGAAGCAGACATACCAATTAGTATTAAAGATGGTGTCTTGGCTTATTTGAAAGAAAAGGGTTGGAAACCATCGGAACTTGTTGATCCAACCTTGTTGAAAAGAATTTGCCACACCTAATCTTTTTTTTTGTTTTTATTTCTTATTTTTAAACCAAAATATTATAAAACCTTCTAAATTTCTATAATCTAAAAAAACCGTATTATTGGAAGGGAAATGAAATGGAGAAAAAAAATAAAGACCTCATGAAATTATCCACATTATTAAAGCATTGGTCAGAACATAACGAATCTCATAAAGAATCCTTCATTAAGTGGCGCGATATTGCAGAAAATTATAATTTAGAAGGAGTTGTTGATAAGTTGAACAAAGCAATAGAAATGCTGGATCAAAGTACTGTTTATTTATTAAAAGCTAATGAAGAATTGAAATAAAATCTTATTCTTTACTCGTTCAAAAAATAGATTACAAGAAAAGATTAATCAGGGGTAATAGCTGTTCTTTGAAATAATCTACTTTTTCATAAACTAATTCGGGATTTTCAGATAGGATCCATAGGAAAACGGGAATTTGAAGCTCTGAGTATTCGAAAAGCTTTTCTCCTCGGATTGTAAAACCATTTAATGGAAAATCGAGCGATATAATCTTTTCTCTGATGAGCCCTATCGAACTATGAAAATTTGAAAGGGTTTGCATTAATAAAGCCGTATTATTAACCAGCATTTCATCAATGCTTGTTCGTGTATAGCTCCCAAAAATTAAGCCATCCATGGAAATCAAGCTGGCGGCTTTTGCTTCTATAGTTCTTGTAAAATCTTCAAGGATATTTTCTACGATCTCTGAAGTTTCAGAGATTTTCTTTAATGCAATGCTAAACATTTGCATGATTGATTCTTTTTGGAATATTGTTGTATCACAATAATCAATAGATGCCCTCCCATATTCCTTTGTGATAAGATCTAATTTGCTTATTATTTCATTTTTATTTTTTTGCCATTGTAATGTTTTTCGAATATCAGGATCACTTTTATTAAGAACCGCTAGAATTGGAGGATGTTCCTCTAAATCCTTTAAAACATTCAATACCTTGCGGAAATATTCTGTTGCTTCATCATATCGGTCGGGATCTTGTGTATCAATCACATATAAAATTAAATCAACTTCTGTAAAGAAAATCTCGGGTTTAAGAAAGTAATACTTATCTCTATATTGCACTTGACCTCCGAGATCCCATGACATGATTGGATATCCAAAAAAGTCTAGTTTTTCTCGTTGAACCCCCTTCGTTGGCAAGAGTGATTTAATTATTGAAAACTTATCTTGGATGACTGCTAAAATTGAGGTTTTCCCACCATTATCCAATCCAATCAATAAGAGTTTTTTTTGTTCTTTCATTTGCTCCTTTATAACTTTCTCCAGAACCTTAGCAATTTTTATCCATTTTGAAAAAATTTGGAAAGATAAACCAGATATCTCTGGAGGATTCTCAGGATTCAATGTTGCTAAATCCCCAATTGTTCGGATATTCTTTTCAACTAGCTTGTCTGAATTAATCGAATCCACTCCAATTAACGTCTCGGGTTTGAGGGTTAATATTGCTGAAAGTTCCTCTGGTATTACTGCTGTACGTTTAAAAAAATCCTTAATTTTTGTTAAACTCTCATCATTGGACATATTTTAAAAGCTCTTTGATATTTTAATATTTATAATATTCTTGTTCTTAGATAAAAAAGTTTTCTTATTTAAA
>DXJM01000261.1 GCA_019057355.1 Promethearchaeota archaeon
TTAATTAGAATTGGACTTATAATATTAGAGAAAATTATTGAATAGGGTTTGAAATATGAATTTTGACCTGACTGAAAAGCAAAAACTGGTAAGGAACAGCGTTAGGAAATTCTCTGAAGAGATTTTAGGGGCAATGGCTCCAATTATAGATAACCAAGGAATTTTTTCATGGGAAACAGCTAGAGAGCTTTCAAAAATCAATGCATGGGGAATTCAACTGCCTGAAAAGTATGGTGGTTCAAGTTTGGATTCAATTAGTTATGCAATTGTTATAGAGGAAATATCTCGAATCTGCGGATCAACCGGATTGAGTGTTACCGTTCATAATTCGGTTGGTGCTTATCCAATTTTAAAATGGGGGACTGAAGATCAAAAAGAGAGGTACTTACACGATATTGCGACTGGTAAAAAAATTACGGGCTTTACTTGGACAGAACCTAACGCAGGAAGCGATGCTGGGGCTATTGAATGCTTAGCTGTTGAAGATGGAAATGATTTCATATTAAATGGATCAAAAATATTCGTAACGAATGGTGGTGTTGCTTCAGTATTATTAGTAGGAACAAGATTTAAGAAAAAGAATGGTGAATCTGGTATAGCTGCGATGTTAGTCGAAAAGGATTTTGAAGGGTATGAAATAGGAAAAATTGAAGATAAAATGGGGATGAGAGGAAATGCCACTTCAAGCCTGTATTTTAATAATGTGAGCGTTCCTAAAGAAAATATTTTAGGCAACTTATCAGATGGATTTAAAATTGCAATGCACTCATTAGATGTTGGAAGAATTGGGATTGCAGCACAGGCTTTAGGGATTGCTCAAGCTGCTTACGAGCATTCTGTTGAATATTCAAAAGGAAGAATTCAATTTAAAAAACCAATTTCTAATTTTCAAGGTATATCATTTAAATTGGCTGAAATGGCTACAAAAATAGATGCCGCACGATTATTGGTATACAAGGCGGCATACATGAAAGATTCTAAAGAAAAATTTTCTAAAGAATCTGCAATGTGTAAATTATATGCATCTGAGATCGCACGTCAGGTTACCATGGAAGCCTTACAAATTCATGGTGGATATGGATACATAAAAGATTTACCTATCGAAAGGTACTTACGTGATGCTGCTATCACAACTATATACGAAGGGACTTCTGAGATCATGAAATTAATTATTTCCCAACAAATTCTCAAGGGAAATCTATAAAATACCTATTTTAATTCATTTTACCCGTAAAAAATATTTAAGGGGAAAATTTATATTATATAAAATTGTATTTTAGTTAGCATGTTGCTAAATAATAATACAAAAATTACACTTTCTTCAATTTTATTGGTAGATATTGTAAGAGTAGTAGTATTATTATAACACGAGAGAACTATCCAAAAACTCTTTCTTTATCTTTTATAATATGTTCTCGTGTCATAAAATAATTAAAAAATGGAGTAAGGGTTATATTTTGGAAAGATCTCCTAATCTCGATATTTATAAAATAAAGAAAAATGAAGTAATATGGTAATAACAAGGAAAACCAAACAAGATAAAAAAAGCCTTGAAATAGATTATAAATCACTTTCTGATAAGAGAAAATTAGATAACAATCCCATTTTAAATTTTGAGCCCAATGAACAATTAAAATTGCTTCGATATGGCGTGAGGAAATTTGCTGAGGATGTTTTATTACCTGTTGCCCCTATCGTTGATAGAGATGCCACATTTAATTGGGAAACGGCAAGGCACCTTGCTAAAATAAATGCATGGGGTATTGAAGTGCCTGAAAAATACGGAGGTGCTCAATTAGATTCGATAAGCCATGCTATTACTATTGAGGAACTTTCAAGAGTCTGTGCTTCAACAGGACTTAGTGTAAGTGCCCATAATTCACTCGGAGTGTATCCGATCTTAAGATGGGGTACAGATGAACAAAAAGAAAGATATTTACCTGCTCTGGCAAGTGGTAAAATGATTGCGGGATTCTCGATGACCGAACCAAATGCAGGTTCTGATGTCAAGAAAATAAATTGTCTAGCAAGACAAGTCGGCAAAGGGTTTTTATTAAATGGCTCAAAAATCTTTGTAACGAATGGTGGAATTGCATCAATACTTATTGTGATTTCTCGATACAAAACAGAAAATGGAAAAAAAGGAATGACCGCATTTATTCTTGATAATACTATGGATGGATATGAGATTGGTAAACTAGAGGATAAAATGGGAATGAGAGGTTCTAGTACAACAAGCATATATTTTAATGATCTTTTCATTTCCCAGGAAAATGTTTTAGGCTTGATATCAGATGGTTTTAAAATTGCAATGAATACATTAGATGTTGGGAGAATAGGGATTGCAGCACAGGCCTTGGGAATTGCCCGAGCCGCTTACGAGCATTCTGTAGAATATTCAAAAAGAAGGATTCAATTTGACAAACCAATTGCTAATTTTCAAGGCATTTCATTTAAATTGGCTGAAATGGCTACAAAAATCGAGACTGCACGACTATTAGTCTATAAAGCGGCTCACATGAGAAACCAAGGAAGAGATATCTCGAAAGAAGCTGCAATGTGTAAATATTATTCGAGTCAAATTGCACGAGATATCACCCAAGAAGCAATTCAAGTTCATGGTGGTTATGGATATATGAAGGATTTACCACTTGAACGATATTATCGTGATGCAAAAGCATGCGAAATATATGAAGGTACAACAGAAATTATGAAGATGATTATTTCACAACAAATACTAAGAGGAAACGTGTAAATGGTAAACATTTTTGTATTGATAAAACAAGTGCCGGGCACGCATAATCTTGAAATCGATAAAAAAAATGGTGCTTTAATTCGAGAAGGAATTGAAACCATGATTAATCCCGATGATTTATATGCTTTAGAACTTGGACTTAAATTAAAAGAGAGATATGGAGGTAACACTACGGCTTTAACTATGGGGCCATCACAAGCAGAATTTGCTCTAAGGGAATGTCTGGCAATGGGAGTGGATGAGGCAATTCATGTCTGCGATCAAATATTTGCATATTCCGATACACTCCAAACTACGTTAGTATTGAAGGAAGTTTTTGATAAAATTAAAAATTATGATTTAATTATAACAGGAAGTCAGACTTCTGATTCAAGCACGGGTCAAGTACCTTACCAATTATCAGAGGCGCTTGATATTCCTCTTATCACCGATATTTTTTCAATAGAACTTAAAAACGGTTTTGTACAGTGTCAAAGAAACTTTGGTCATGAATCCCAAAATATTCAAGTCGAATTGCCCATAATATTGCGCGTGAGAAAACATTTTAACAAGCCCAGACCTCTTTCACTATTAGGAATCAAGAAGGCCTTTGAGAAAGGTATTAAAAAATTCGATTTTAACTCATTGAATTGTCCGGATTCTATCGATGGATGTAATAAATCACCTACAAGGGTGGTAAAAACTGAGAAAATCTCTCTGCAAAGAAAAAATGAGATAATTAAAGGAACAATAACCGAAAAAATTCAAAAAATCATAGAAATCATTCAAGAACATGGAATTGAAAAAATCTGGGTGGGGGGTGCGCATGAATGAACAATGAAAGTGATTATAAAGATATTTGGGTCTTTACTGAAATAAAAGATCACGTGAAGGTTCATGATTGTGCCCTGGAAATCCTCGGAAAGGGAAGAGAAATAGCAGATAAACTGGGGCAGAACTTAGTAGCTGTTATGCTAGCGTTAGATGCGGAACAATATATATCCGTTATTGAAGAACATGGGGCTGATAAGATTATCTACATGAGCCATCCCGAGTTAAAACATTACCACGAGAGAATTTTTACCAAAATCGTGCACGAATTCGTGGAGGAATACAAGCCCTCAATATTTTTATTTCCATCAACGGAAGTCGGAAATGCACTAGCTGCTCGCATTGCATATCGTTGTAAGACAGGGTTAGTAAGTGATGTCTTGAATTTAGAGCTAAGTGATGAATATGGAGAGAATTTATTACTGACAGACAAGCCTGCTTATGGTGGAAATATTCATGTTAAAATCATTTGTCCAAACACCAGGCCACAAATGTGCACGATTACAATGGGAACGTTTAAAAAGACATTAATCCAAAAAGCTACTGTTGAGATAATAAAAAAAGAATTCAACCATGACGTTCAAAGTAAAATTAAGATCATTGGAACTCCAACTCGGAAGGATAAACCCACCTCTACTCTTTCAGATGTTAAATTCGTGCTTGGTGGGGGAAATGGCTTAGTATCCAAGGACAATTTTAATAAATTATTTCAACTCGCGCGATTAACGAGTGGGCAAGTTGGAGGCACTCGACGCCCCATCCTTGATGGGTGGATGCCAGAACATTTACAAATTGGAATCAGTGGAGAAACCATCTCTTCAGATCTTTACATTTCTTTTGGTATTTCAGGAGCGATACAACATGTTGTTGGAATAAAAGATTCGAAAACCATCGTCGCAATCAATAAAGATCCTAATGCTCCAATTTTTCGAGTAGCTGATTATTGTATAATAGCTGACGCTAAAGACATCCTTGATGGTCTCTTAGAATATTTTACCGTTGATTAATAAAAAATTATTCTCCCCTGATACTTTTATACTCTAAAATAAAGATAACTAAGAAAATCTAATGAAATAATTGAAATAACTTGTTTTTCTTGAAGTTTTCTATTTATATTTTTTCAATTCTGCCATTAGTTTTTCAGCAAGTATTATTCCATCTTGAGCTTTTTTTTTGTATTTTGTAACTTCACTCTCTAAGAGAGAAATAGTATTTTCTAATTCTAAAACTTGAGTGCTATTATCTAATGAAACAGGTGATGGTTTTAATGAAGGAATGAATTCTGATTTTTTATCTTTCTTTTTATTTTTTAAAGCATTATATTTTTCTTTCCAAACCTTTATCTCCACTTCTAATTCTTTTAGTTTTTCACCACTATCACCGGTGTAAATAGGTTCTGGAATATCACGTCCAGCCTTCAATGCCGAATTTTCTGTTTCTAATTCTTTAATTCTGGCCTTTAATTTAGCAATTTCTGTTATATAATCAATTGCACCTTTTTTTTCAGTTAATACATGAAATTCTTGCTTGCCTGCTTCCAATTCTTCTTCGGATTTATTACCCAAAATTCGATTTTTACGTTTTTGTAGTTCTTCCACTGTGTGTTCTGATAGGAAATCAAGTGGATTGAACCCCATTCCTCCGTGTTTTGTTTCCCTCTCTCTTATTTTAACAAATAAAGGAATGTTTCCGACAGCTTCTCCACATACAATACCTTCACCTTTTTCTAGTCCAGAAATGTCTTCTTTATTTTCATTACTCAAGTCTTCAGCACTCGAAATTGTAATGCTAATATCTCTAATATCACTTAGATTCATCACTATCCACGTGCCTGCTTGGGCTCTTATGGTAGTATCAAGAAGTTGAGGTCTCTGTGTTCCTATAACGATATTTGCTCCAAATTTTCTTCCCTCTTGAGCGAAAAGTTTTACAATTTCACAAGTTTCTGTCTGCTTCTTTCCCGCAAATAAATGTGCTTCATCTAAAAACAAGTAAAATGGTGGGATTTTTCGGGTGGTGCTTGCTAAATACAATTTTTTAAGTAATTTTCCCGTAATGACCTCTTGAACTTCAAGATCGAGCCCTCTCAAGTTCACTATAGTGCATAATCTTGGAGCAACGAGATCTGTTGCCTGTAATGAGAATAAATAGTCTAAATCTATATCTCCACCCTTATTTTTACTTAAATCTGCAAATTCGATGATATTATCTACAAATTCACTTTCTCCGGGTCCTTTTTCTGCTTTTAGTTTTACATCTTCTTCTTCCTCTAAAGTTCTTTGAGGCTCTAGTTTAGCGGAGACATCATCTTTACCTGCTGCAACTTTTAAACTACCATATTCCCCGTGCCTATCTATAATGACTACAGGAATCCCTTTTTTAAGAAATTCTTCACATAAGACTCCCATAGTATATGATTTTCCAGAACCTGATTTTCCTGTAATGAAAATTCTCCCAAAATTTTTTACTAATAAATTAATATTGAATGGATAACCAAGAAGGTTACCAATCGCAACGGATTTATCAGGAGGATTGTTAATTCCCAAAATTTTAGTTATTTGTTCCTCGGTTGCGAGAAAAACATCCGCTCCCACGTCAAAAGGTCTCTTAGGGCGCTCTCCAAGAACTTGTAATCGCGCCATCATCCCTTTTTCTTCCGTCCACATGTCTGTAATATTTAACACGTAAAATGGTCGTTGCTCTCCATCATTTTCTGATTTTCCATATATTGTTAAATAATTTGATCTTTCTATTTTAGGATCTTCAATGATCATATTCACTGTATGAGTAGTAGTTTTTCCAGAAAGCTTTCCGACTCTTTTCTTTTGAAGTGCATCATCATTTTCGTTTAACATTATAAGTTCACATAACCAATAATTTTATAATTTTTATTTATTGTTCTTTTATAATACTAATCATATCGGATAAGATATTTAAATCTTATAGGAGCCCAATAATAAATTCCTCAATCTACAAGAAAAAATCCCTCAATGGTTGGCAATTTTGTTAATTTTTAATACAATTTAGTAAATCAATAATTGTAGAGGTTTGATTTCTTCCAGAGAAATTTTATGGAGTAATTGCATTTTGATTGCACAAAATAATTTTTAATTCAAAAAAGATTATTCACTTATTATGGAATTATTTGAAGAGAGTAATGAACTCTATATTAATACTAATGGAATAAAGCTCCATGCGATAATTGCCGGAACGGGAGATCCTCTCGTGCTTTTACATGGGTTTCCAGAATTCTGGTATGGATGGAAAAACATCATTATGGGACTAAAGGATGATTATCGATTAATTGTTCCAGATATGCGGGGTTATAATCTTTCAGATAAACCAATTGGTGTTAAAAATTATACATTAGACATCCTTGTTGATGATATTAAGGGATTGAGTGAAGAATTGAACCTGGATAAATTCGTATTAGCTGGACATGATTGGGGAGGAATGGTTGCATGGGCATTTGCAGAAAAATATCCTGAATATTTAGCTAAATTAATAATATTAAATGCACCCAATCCAGCACTATTCAAAAAAAGTTTGGAAAGCAGCAAGTCTCAACGAAATGCTAGTGGATATATCACCCAATTAATGGTACCAAATGGAGAAGAA
>DXJM01000262.1 GCA_019057355.1 Promethearchaeota archaeon
AAAGATGAGTTTTTTGAATATTTTAAAAATATTGAAAAAGGATTTGCAATTAAAATAACCAATTTGAGGATATATAAACAACCATTAGATCCAAATAAATTAATCCCAAATTTTACACCCCCTCAATCTTTTTGCTATGTAGATTATACTCCTCCTTTAACAAAATTCTTCTAAATTCTATTATTATATTTTTCCTCTTCCTGAATTTATTTAAAATTACCTGATTAATGTACGCCACCATATCCATGCCAAATTCGGGACAATGTATTTCTTTGAGTATATCACTGATTGTTTTATAATAGTTATTTAGCATGGTCTGGGCTTCATTAAAACCTATAATTTTTGAAATTTCTTCCATTATCACATAATGATGCATTAATGTAAAAACTTGCCGTTCGGTCAATTGATCAAGAAGTAATTGATTTCCATCATTATCTGTGAAAGGACTCCAATTTTCGGTTAACAATAATTCTATCCATTCACAATATTGTTCGGCATGCTTAATTTTTAAAGAATCCTTGAGAAATATCAAGTTATTGGCATCTACTAAAAATTCTTCTACCATGTTCATGAGAAATGAACAACGTGTCATCGAACGTAGCTACCGAAGACTCCGTCTGATGAAGGCATCACCGCATGTGTAAGCATTCTTGCAAATTCTCTGAGCGTTGGAACTCTTCCTAAATGGTCTGAAATCAGTTTGAAGAGGTTCTAGGAAAGATAAAGCTCGTCATCCATTCCTTCTTCTGAGGTATAACCGTGCTCTGGATTGAGCAAAAGATCGTTATCGATGAATTTATCAATCCTATATGATGAAGCGAGTTCATTGTCTAATATATATAGTCGGAACGATATTTATGCGATCACTAATTTGGAACTAAGAGAGCGTATTCTTTAGAGTGAGAGAGGTAAAATTAAAAGCAAAAAAGAGAAGAGGATAAAAATGTCGGGGATTTATAAATAAAAAACAAAATTTTTAAATATTTGAAATTATAATATTGAATTGAAGATCATAGCAAGATAGAATAATATCTATATTGTGAAGGTCTGTAAACGTTTATCATCTCTTTAAATTAACCTTTATATGTTTTTTTTATGTAAAAAGATCCTTATATTTATTCAATATTGATGAAACTTTACGCTTTTCTTCTGAATCATAATATTCGCATGCATTTTTTATATTTGTATTGAATTTATCGTATTCTTCCTCGAAGTCACTTACATTAATTATATGAAAACCATTATCATTACAAATCTTTAGATTATCCTTTTCAATTTTCTTTAAATTATCTGAATGGACAATTATTGTCTTTTCAATTGGCCCTATTTTGAAATAATTAAAAAAATCCGTGATATCTTTAGAAATCTTAAAAGGTTCATATATATTACTTCGATTTTTTATATGTAATAAATGGGGTATTATATTAAATAGATCGGATCTACCTATGAATAATATTCTGTTCTTAAAGTAGTTATTTTTAAGAAAGCTCCAAATTTTTTCATAGAAGGATGAATCCGGAATGTCTATTTCATTAAAACTATAAGGGAGATCTTCTATAGGTTGTCTGATAAGATACCTTTTATCTTTTATAAATGTATTTGCTAATAAATTTGATAAATTCATTGATAAATAATAATCATCTCCATGTGAAATTCCACTAATGATAAAACTATTTTTAAGATGTTCTTTATTCTCATGATTGTCAATCAAGTCAAACCACCAAAATGAAAAAATATGTCCTCCATCAATTTGAACTTTATACCACTTAGATCCTTTTGTTAAAGCTTCACATATATTATGATCATTACATTTTTTATTTAAAATATAAATATATGCATAAGATTTCATTTTCGCTCCCTTTATAAATTTGTTCGCTCGAGAATCATACTAATTATTGCTCACGTCTCGGGTTTTCTCTCTAAAATCCTTTTCTTTCCCCTAATTTAATCAGGAAGATGAAAAGGTGCTTGGGAGAAACTCTGAAATGACCAAGACGCTCCAATGTTACTTAAACTTCATGCCTTTTCAGGTATCAAGGGATCAAGGAACGGAGCATTGCTTGAATCATGACGTAGAGTAAGACAAGACAACAAGACAATAAAAAAAAGAGAAATTAAAAATAAAAGTGATTTAGGATTTTAATTGTGCCACTCAGAAGCACCTGTGGATGACTTGGGGACCCATTTCCTTGTATTCCCTTCTCGTGACCCACATGCGGTGAAATGTCTTGAGTGAGCTCAGAATGGAACCGCCAATCCAGACAGAGTACATACGCTCGGGCGGGGCTATTATTTTGACATCTACCGATTCAGGTATCTGTTCCTTGATTTCCTTGGTCAATCTCTCCTTTATACCAGGGAACATGGTTGATCCGCCAGAGAGCACGATGTTGCTATACAGATCTCTTCTGAGGTCGACATCGCATTCTGATATTGCTCCCACGATGACATCGTCTAGTGGTTCTAATTCTTTACCAATGACACTTGGGTTAAAGAAGCATTCAGGAGCGAGGAATCTTTCAACGCCTACATTGATTGTTTCTCCATCAGGTAGCATGTATGATTTTTCCATTCCGGCGACTTTCTTGGACAGCATCATTTCTTTTTCTGGGTCAATTGCTACATAGCATAATTTTTCCTTGATATCTCGGACAATTTCTTTTTCTGCTGATGTAGTGAATGAGTATCCCTTTTGTCGTAATAATCTTTGCAAGTAAGTCGTGATGTCTCGACCTGCGAGGTCAATTCTCTGAATGGCGTGACTTAAGGCAAAACCTTCGAAAATTGGGACGACGTGGGATACTCCATCGCCAATATCTATAACGCATCCCGTCGTGCGACCAGACGCATAAAGAGACAGTACCGCCTGCATTGCTACGTAGAGAGCGGGCGTATTGAACGTTTCGAACATGATTTCCGCCATTTTTTCACGATTAGGTCTTGGATTTAATGGCGCCTCAGTCAGGAGTACTGGATGTTCACTGGGGTCAATTCTCAGGTCGGTGTAGAAGGTATAATGCCAAATTTTTTCCATGGCTGTCCAATCTTCGATAATTCCATGTTCTACAGGGAACATTAACTTCAGGACACCCTTGAGTTGCATCGCTTCTTCTCCGATATAATACTCTCGTGTATAGTGTTCTACGTCCGTCATGATACTTTCATATTTTGGGTATCCGATGAGCGTAGGAAATACCGATCGTGGTTGGTCTTCCCCCGCGAATCCATTCTTGCTAATACCAGTACCATTATCGACTACAAGTGCTTTAGCATTTAAAAAGCTTTCTTCTTCTGCCATTTTACTCAGCCTTTTTTTTTAGTTTTTTCGTAAATTTTTTTTTCGTAAATAGTATAAACAAGTTTATCTATATAAATTGTTTTTTTTTGATAGGTTTTTGACCTTC
>DXJM01000263.1 GCA_019057355.1 Promethearchaeota archaeon
GAAGGACTACGTCGTTTTACCATATGAAGAATTTCTTAAGGTTCAAGAGGAACTCGAGGATTACGATGATCTTCGTTCTCTCAGAGAAGCCAAAGAGATGGAAAAGGAGCCACCGACTATTGGAATGGCTGAACTGAAGAAGAAGATCAGAAGGCGAACAAGTCGCCGCGGCCGACGCCATTAGTGTGGGACGGCTGAGTTTTATTGTCCGATCATAAACAGGAACTATTGAGCTTTGCAAAAGTAATGAAGATTGTCATCATCGGTAATGGTGTTGCAGGGATTTTTTCAGCTCAAAATATCCGGAATTTAGATAAAGACGTGCAAATCGAAATTTTTACCTCAGAACCGTATCCTTATTATACGAGAGTTAAACTTCCAGAACTCATTTCTGAAAAACTCTCAATTGATGATTTAATTGTTTTCAAGAAAGATTGGTATGAAAAAAATAAAATAATAACTCACTTGGATAAAAATGTAAATAAGATAGATCCAAAAAATAAGAGCATTATCATTGAAGGTGAAAATGATCCTATCTTTTATGATAAACTCATAATAGCAACAGGTAGCATGCCTGCCATCCCCCCCATTAAAAATGCCAAGGAGATGCAAGGAAAAGGGGTTTTTACCCTTAGAAATATTGAAAATGCTTTGGAAATACGTGATTATATAAAAAAAAAAGGGATAAAAAATGCTCTTGTAATAGGAGGGGGCTTGCTTGGATTAGAATTAGCAAAACAAATAAAAGACTGCAACCTTGAGACTACAGTCGTGGAATTCTTCCCAAGATTATTACCAAGACAATTAGACTCGAGTTGTAGTGGATTACTCAAAGATAAAATTGAGGAAATGGGTATTAAAATCGAATTGGATGCAGCAACAGAAGAAATTATTGTCATTGATGGTTTTGTTAAAGGAATAAAAATCAAAGATGGTCGGGAACTTCAAGGTGAAATGGTTTTGATTCAAGCGGGAATAACTCCAAATGTTCATTTAGTAAAGGATGAAGGAATTGATATAAATCGAGGTATTTTAGTAAATCATTTTTTAGAAACTACTAAGAAAGATATTTACGCCGTGGGGGACTGCTTAGAGTTTAAAAATCAAATATGGGGAATAATACCTGCCTGTATCGAACAGTCAAAAATCGTTGCGAATTCTGTTTTAGGAAAAAACCGCTTGAAATATGAGGGAACAATTCCTAAAAATACTTTAAAGATCATAGGGATAGACCTAACTTCAATTGGTCTTTTTGATCCTGAAGATAAGGGTTTCGTGGGTGTTGGGTGGCAAATATTAAAAAATATTGATTCCAAAAAAAAATGCTACAAGAAGATCGTATTGAAAGATAATATACTTAAAGGAGCAATTCTATTTGGAGAAAATGAAGCTAAATCCTATGTAAATAATCATGTTGAGATGGAGGTAGATGAATTAGAACTGCGTAAGGCAATAAATTTATATAAATGGATATGTGGAGCATGCGGAACGATTTATGATGAAACCGTTAATGAATTGTTGTTTAAAAACCTCCCAGAAGATTGGAAATGTCCTAACTGTGGTTCGAATAAGGAAGCATTTAGAAAACAAATTGTTGGTAGTAAAAATTGATATTTATTACTATATTATACGTGATAAATAATTAGAAATAAATGATAAGTTGAATTTATACTGATCGAAGTATTAATCGAAGAGAGAACAAAATGGTCGTTAAAATTCCCAAATGCATGAGCACTCAACATCCAGATAATGTTAATTCTCCGTTTTTCACGCAATCTTCAGAACTCGGTGGAGAAGATGAAATCATGGAGGCTTATTATTCTTTTTCTCATCTTGGATGCGATGAACAAATGTGGGACTGTGAGGGTAAAGAAATAGACAATTATGTGGTTAAAAAGTTGATAACAAGATATAATTCCTATTTCTCACAGAATCGATTAGGAAAAGATGTTTTTTTAACTCTCAGGGTGCCAAATCCAACCGTCGAAAAATCTGAAGCAAAAATTTTAATCGAAACCTTGGAAAGCATTCCTCGATCTTTTGATGCGTCCACCGTATTATTTGATGATGATATTGCTCCAATTTTCGAAGTTATTTTACCAATGACCACTTCTTCTAAATGCGTTGAAAGAGTGTATCGATATTACAGAGATTTTGTAATAGGTAAGTCAAAAGCACGTTTTTCAGAGGGAGATATTACCGTTGAAGAATGGATAGGAAAATTTTATCCAAATAAAATTAATGTAATTCCTTTAATCGAGGATTTTGAACACATGATTGACGCGGATAACATTTTAAAAACCTATCTCTGCGATAAAGATGATAAATACCACAGGGTCTTCTTTGCAAGGTCGGATCCTGCAATGAATTATGGATTAATCTCTGCCGTGTTAATTAATAAAATTGCCCTTCAAAAAGTATACAATTTATCTCAAACGCTCAATATTGATATATATCCTATAGTCGGAGTTGGCTCAGCTCCTTTTAGGGGGAATTTGAGACCACAAACTGCCCAACGTGTTGCGAGGGAATATCCATATACCTATACTTTTACTATTCAATCTGCTTTCAAATATGACAATCCCCCAAACGAGGTCATAAACGCAATTAAGATGTTAAAGGAAAGAAAACAGAAAGTCCCGATAAATGTTGATACTGAAAGATGTACCGAAATTATTAAACGATATTCTGAAGAATATGGAAAGCAAATAATACTTTTAGCACCACTTATAAATAAAGTGTCCAAGTACATTCCAAGTAGAAGAAAACGCAAGCTTCATATTGGGTTATTTGGATATTCAAGAGAAGTAGAAGGGATAAAACTTCCAAGAGCAATCACTTTTACTGCTTCATTGTACTCATTAGGGATTCCTCCAGAAATATTAGGTTTAAATGCATTAACAGATAAGGATATTGACTATATAAAAACGGTATATTTTAATTTTGAACGCGATTTAAAGGACGCGCTTTCCTATTACAATCCAAATGTTGACTTTATTCCTTTTAATGTCAGATCAAGAATAGCAGAGCTTCATCTTGATCATGCTCAGGATCAAGAACACTTGGAATTAACTTCTGCAATTGTAAATTCTGTAAAAAAAAATAAAAATGAAGATATCTCTGAAAATATTTTGATGGCAGCAAGTATAAGGAAATTCTTGGGATAAGATTCATAATGTCGATATTAGATGTGGAAACCACCGACTTTAGTCGGTGGAGGAAACGCTCCCTCTCGTTTTTTGATTCTCGATATAGTGTCGAATAATATCACCAGATACTTTTCCAGCAGTTCCACAATAATAACTTGCCGACCACAGATGCCCCCCCCATAAAGA
>DXJM01000264.1 GCA_019057355.1 Promethearchaeota archaeon
CTTATAAAATTATTTAAAAAATTAAAATTAAAGAAACCAAATATTTCCGTTTTATTACCAAATTGTCCCGAATTCTTATTTTGCTGGTTTGGGGTGGCAAAAACAGGGAGCTTATTTGTTCCTATAAGCAATACATTAAACAAAGAGACATTTGAATTTATATTAAGCAATAGCAATTGTGAAATTCTTATTATTGAACATAAAAATTATGAAGAGATAAAAGATAGTTTCAGGCATTTTCCCAAAATCAAGCAAATTTTCATACACAATCCTCCAAAAGATTTTCAATATAATTATAGATGCGCTAATTTCAAGGAAATACTTTCAGATAATAAAGAGAATCCTAATGTTGATATAAATAACTTACATCCTCTTGAAATCTGTTATTCTTCAGGAACCACAGGAAAACCAAAGGGAATCTTATACCGAAATTACTACTCCTTATCAGGGGTAAGTGTAGGAAGACCTTTAGAAGAATTAGATATTATTCTAAACATTAACATGTTTTATTGCCCCCTCCCTCTTTTTCAAGGATTGGAACGATATTTCGTGATACTCCCCATCATGTTTTATAATGGATCTATAATAATTGCAGAAAAATTTGATGCGTCAACGTTCTGGAAAGATATAAAACACTATAATGCAGAAGGTTTTTGTTATTATGCGGCAACATTAACTTCTTTAGTCAATCAACCATCATCCAATTTAGATAGAAACCATCCAATCAAGTATGCTATTGGTGCAGGAGCCGAAAAAAGGATTTGGGAAACATTTGAAAGACGGTTTGGAATTCAAATTATTGAAATGTGGGCTCTAGTTGAAGCTATTGGATTTACGGTTAATAACGTAGGTTCTAGAGGAGGTAAGCTAGGTTCTGTAGGAAAACCAGCCCGTGGAGTAGAAATAAAAATTGTAGATTCTGAAGGTCATACTTTACCGCCTGGTCGAGACAATATTGGTGAAATATGTGCAAGAACGAAACTACCATTTGAACTTGAATATTATAACTTACAAGAAGAATCAATTACAAGAAAAGCGGAGGATCGATGGGTTTTGACAGGTGATTTTGGTTACATTGATCATGAAGGGTATTTATATTATTCAGGAAGAAAATCTGACATGATAAAGAGGAATGATGAAGTTTTCTTTGCTATAGATATTGAAATTGTAGCAAATTCACATCCTCTTATTGTAGAAAGTGCCGTATTTGAAGTAAATGTTCCTGATTCGCATGAAAAGGAATTAAAAATATGTACTGTCGTGAATAATAGCTCTTCTTTTACACCTCAAGACTTTCATAAATATCTAAAGCAAAATTTAGCATATTTTATGGTTCCAAGATATATAGAATTTAATAAAAAATTACCAAAAAATCCTAATGAGCTAATTCAGAAATTTATTTTAGTAAATGATTGGAAATCAGGAAAATCATGGAAAACTACATACGATACAAAAAATACAATAGCTAACTCTAATAATCAACCAAAACCTTCATAAATGAGATAATTAATCGATAATTTCAAAGATTATCTTTAAATGTTCATATTTTGTATTAAGAAGATTTATTAATTTTATACCAAACCCTTTTAGATTGGCTGCATAATATTTCTTGATGTGACCTTGTTTAAGAACAAAATCATGCAACATTACTCTTGTAATATCAAATCCGTGTCTCTTAAGGTATTTACTCCAATGAATTGAAAATCGGCATGTCTTAACTATTTTCTCGTTTGGATAATATATTTTATCAAAGATTTTATCATGGTGGTTTATAAGAGCAGTTCCTACTCTATTCAAATAATGTGCTATGGCATAAGTATACCTATATAAACTTATTAAATTAGAAGTGATTCGTTTATCTCTTGTATTGGTAGCCTCCTCAAAAGTGTTCCAAGCACCTAGCCATTCGTCAGTAGATTGCCCATCTGATCGATTAAATAACATTGCAACGTTGATAATATCACTCAAATCTACTTCATGACCTCTTTTAATTTTTTTTTGAAAAATATTTCTCAAACTCGAACCTTCAAGATAACTACCTCCACCAAAATCCATTAATTGATTAACATCATTTGAGGCTATAAGTATGTGAGTTTCCTCTTCATGAGTGGATAGATTATGCCAATGAATGGTTTTTTCCCATTCTCGAGTGTTCGTATTTTTTATCCAACCATTTTTCTTTAATACATGTTCCAAAAGGGGGACATTATAAATCCAGAAATCAATATCATCTGTAAATCGTTTTCTTCTCCAATCTCGTGTAGTATATTTCCCTAAATAAAGTTTCAATGTACCTCGCACTAAATCTAATTTATTTCGTCCTTTTTTCAATAATTCAACGGCCTCCTTTTGAAATTGGGATGTGGGGTCTTTTGAAATGTTAACAATACTTTTTAATACTTTCCTTGCTTCAGCAGCGACTAAATCGGTAGGGATATTTCCATCTGATGGATATTCTCTTGAGCCTCCATCCAAGTATTTTTCAAATAAAAGAAGATCATCATCAGGAATGACAAAATAAGGATTTTTAAATATTATTTTACTAAAATAATAATGTATGAATCCCTCTTCATCAGTTTTTGTTAGATTAAATATCGGATATACATCTCTGAGACGATCATTTTTATGAACAGCATCAGCAATCGTATCCCAAACGTATTCCATGATAGACTTTAATGTTTAATTTTATTTTTTCTTTTTTAAAGAGTGTTAAGAGGTGTATTTTTAATATTTAGGGTTTTTGTTCTTGAAATACTATGTCAGAAATTCTTTGTCGACGGATATCAAAATCATGATCGAGGAATAAGGTGATACCATGTTTATCATTTCCGTTTGGATCATAATGAACATATGTTATAGGAACAACAGGTAAATTTGAATCTGAAACAAGTTCTACGGGAACAGGGACAAAAATCACCGCATTACATCTTTGACAATTTACTAAGATAGCTTTTTTTCCTTCTTTTTCTGCACGTTTCATTGCACCTATATCGACAGGGATGTTTGTAGATTTTAATTCTAGTTTTTCCATTTTTGGTGGTTCAGGAACGAGGGGTACATCCAATATCATGTCATCCTCAGTTTTATACTGCTTTGGTTCCTGTTCTTCTTTTAATTGGTTTATCAATTTTAACGCAGGATCATCAGAGGCATCGATATTTTTTTTATCTAATGCTTCTTTATGTTCCTTAGAATTTATATGATTCATTGTCATTTTCTCCAATTTCATTTCACATATAGGACAAATAATAGGAATTATTACAGGCATATTATGCACCTCAAATAAAACATCCGGTTATTATTCAACAAAAGCATAACATGTTGAAAATTGAACGCTTTTTCTAATCCCTCAATTCCAAAATTAGGATCAAATATCATTATAAAATAATTCTTTTAACTTA
>DXJM01000265.1 GCA_019057355.1 Promethearchaeota archaeon
TTATATAATAACATTTTTGATCATATCAGTACTAATACTAATTGCTATTGGAAAATCAAGGAAAGGAATGATTTTTAAGGCAATTCGTGATGATGAAATAGCAGCTAAAGCATCAGGGATTAATTCATGGAGAAATAGGATGTATGCGTTAATGATAAGTGCTTTTTTTGCGGGAATTGCAGGGGCTCTTTTTTCTATTAGAGGATTAAAAGTTCATCCCGGTACTTTCAATCAACTTTATTCTTTTTATCCAATAATGATTGTTATGATAGGTGGTCTTGCAACGATTTCGGGATCAATGTTAGGTGCGTTCATATTTTTAATTATCGCAGAAATCTTAAAATATATAAAAGAAATACAAGCAATTGCAAATATCCCATTACTTCTTACTTTTATAGAATATGGTCATTTATTGATTTTTGCGATAATTCTAATATTAATCGTGCGTTTCGCACCCGATGGAATCATGCGTCCGACAATTGGAAGATTAAAAAAAATCTGGGATTTGGTAATTGGCAAATAAAAACAACAGGGTGAATTAAAGAATGGGAATTATTTTAGAAATTAAAAATTTAACTAAAAAATTCGGAGGATTAATTGCAGTTAATGACTGTAGCTTTGAAATAAAAAAGGGAGAGCTTGTCGGATTAATTGGTCCAAATGGTGCGGGAAAAACAACAATATTCACTATAATATCGGGATTTGAGAGACCAAGTTCAGGTAAAGTAATTTTTGACGGTATTAATATTACGGGCAAAAAACCATATGAAATTGTAAACAAGGGTATTGCAAGAACATTTCAGATTGTTAGATCTTTTAAATATTTAACGCTACTTGAAAATGTATCCGTATCATACCTTTCACCACGAGGCAAAAAAGTAAGTCGAAAGAGTGGAATAGATAAACTTGCAAGTACAATATTATCATCTGTAGGTCTCATAGATAAAGCGAGATTACCTCCTATAATATTACCTCATGGTGATTTAAGAAAATTGGAGATTGCTAAGGCTTTAGGGAGTAATCCTGAATTATTACTCTTAGATGAGCCATTTAGTGGTCTCTCTCATGAAGAAAATGAAAGTATAGCGAACTTAATCAAAAAATTAAACGAAGATGGTGTGACAATTTTTATGACTGGACATGTTTTACGTGAATTAATGACCTTAGTTCCTAGAGTCCTTGCTATGCATAGAGGAATATTAATAGATGATGGATCACCTCAACAGGTTGCTAATAATAAATTTGTAAGAGAAGCCTATTTAGGCAAAGGTGAAACATTTATTGAATAATTAAAAATTCTTATTTATACAAATTATCATAAATAAATAATACTCAGGAATGTACACAAAATGAATGTAAAATATGAGGATTTAAAAAAGGGAGTAAAAGATGAAGAAATAAAAGAAATAATTTTAGAAGAAAGTTTTCTTGAAATTAGCAAAATCTATCATTATTATGGAAAGGCTAAATCCCTAGAAGAATTAAATTTAAAAGTTAATAAAGGGGAAATAATATCTGTTATTGGACCGAATGGTGCGGGGAAATCAACCCTTCTTAGGAATATATCTGGATTGGAGGAACCAGATAGAGGAAAAATTTATTTTATGGGCAAAAGAATTGATGGTATGAAGCCTCACAAAATTGCTAAATTAGGCATAGCCCATTGTCCAGAACGTAGAAGGTTGTTTTATGATATGACGGTTCTAGAGAATTTAACTTTAGGAGCATATTCTTTAAAAGATAGGAGCTTGAAAAATGAACAACTTGAATTTGTTTATGAAATATTCCCACGTCTTAAAGAAAGAAAAAAACAGAGATCAGGTACATTAAGCGGAGGAGAACAGCAAATGCTTGCAATAGGGAGAGCAATAATGTCTAAACCTATACTCTTGCTTCTTGATGAGCCCTCATTAGGATTAGCACCAAAAATTAAAGAAGAAATTTTTGATGCAATTCGAAAAATAAAAGAAACAGGTACAACTACAATAATAGTTGAACAAGATGCAGTATTAGCCCTTAAAAATTCTGATTATATTCATGTATTAGAAGAGGGGAAAATAGAAATGAGAGGAACCGCAGAAGAACTGGAAAAAGAACCCCGAATAAAGAAAGTTTACTTAGGTATATAGAGAGGTGCCAAAATGTCAGCCACATTAGAAAATTTATTAAGAGATGCGAGATTGGATTTAGTTTTATCAAGAATAGAAAAAGATCCTTCTGTCATTGAGGAAGTTATTGGACATTTAAAAAGTAATATTCGGTCCATTCGATTCAATTCCATATTAATTTTGGGGAAATTAGGAGAACAATCATCATCGGCACTTTCCCAACTCACGGCGTGTTTAGAAGACAACGATTGGAGCATTTGCCGAGAGGCAATTCGTTCCTTGGGAAATATTGGAAACATTGCAGAAATGGCAGTGTCCGGTCTATGTAAATTAAATGATAATAAAGAAACATCTATAAGGAAAGAAGTGGCAATTGCTCTAGGGAAAATAGGTCATGCTACTGAAGAGAGCGTTGCGTGCCTTATTGAAGCTTTAAAAGACTCCGACGAGGAAGTAAGGATTGAAGCAGTGGTTGCATTAGGAAAAATTCGCCAGGACTCGCCCCTGACTATTTCAAGCGTGATAAATAGCCTGAAAGATCAAAGTTGGCGGGTAAGGGCAAGAGCAGCAATAACATTGGGTGAAATAGGTTCTCCTTCTGAAGAGGTAATTTCGAGTCTAATAAGCGCACTTGAAAATTATGATTGGAGGGTTAGAATGAGATGTATTGGATCTTTAGTAAAATTTGGCGAAATAGTAGTACCGCAAACCCTAAGTGCTCTTAACCACAAAAAGGGAATAGTTATGAAATCTGCGATAGAAATCCTCGGAGAACTTAAAAATGACAATCCCGAAATTTTAAATAAATTAGCACCGTTATTGAAAAGTAAAAAAGAGGCAATAAGAGGAAAAACAATTGATAGTCTTCGGAATATCGGCAGGAATTCGCTGCCTCATTTCCTTTCCGCTATAGAATCTTCTCCTAATAAGAGAAGAATTCTTTTCATCTCGGGGATTGGAGGGATACAAGGAGAATTTGTGGATTTAATTCCGAATATTATTCAGACATTAGAATCATGCAGAATTCTTAATTCTAAATTTGAGGTGATCGTACCTGGGAAAAATCTTTCATATTATGAAAAAATGAAGTACCTCATGAAAAAGATAGGGAGGATTGTACCGTCATTCGTGAATGATCCATTCTCTATTAAAGCGAAACTTCGAGTAGAAATTTCTAGGGCCTTAGGTAAGATAGGGAAGGATTCCGAACTGGCTGTAGATGTATTGATTGAGTCCCTATCAGATTTTAGGAATCAGGTGAGACGAGCATCCGCCCTTTCGCTAGGTAATCTCGGTTCTTTTGCTTCAAGAGCAGTCCCTAAATTAGTAGAGATTTTAAATGATCCAGTTCCTGATGTGCGATGGAGAGCTTCAGAAGCATTAGGAAAAATTGGCGTTGACACTCCAGAAGTTATTTTACGTTTAGAAGAATTATTGCATGATCGGTTTGATCACGTGAGCATTACAGCGGAATTTGCCCTCGATAAAATAAAAACAGGCAGTTAAAAAAATGAAAAAAAAAAATAGTTGACTATAAGGAATAGGTAAAAAAGATATGAATGAAAATATTGAAGACCCTTATGCAAAAAAACCTTGGGTAAAACATTACGATGAAGGCGTTCCTGCGGATATTGAAATTCCAGAAATGAATCTTTATGAAGTTCTCGACAATACCGCGAAGGAATTTGGAAAAAGAACGGCAATTTATTTTTTCGGAAATAGAATTTTATACAAAAAATTCAAAAATATTTCCGACAGGCTAGCCACAGCTTTAGTAAACCTGGGTGTAAAGAAAGGAGATGTTGTTGCTCTTTTAATGCCAAATTTTCCTCAATTCCTCTTTAGTTTTTACGGAATATTGAGGGCAGGAGCAATATTAACGACGTGTAGTGTTCTTTATACAGAACATGAATTAATGTATCAAGTAAACGATTCAGGAGCGGAGGTAATTATTGCCCATGATTCTCAACTTGAAAAAATTAATAACATACGGGATATGACTCGTCTTAGACACGTGATCATTACCAACGTGCTTGATTATACCCTAATAGGAACTAAAAATCCCCCCGAAATCACGGGTACCATTCAATTTTTAAATCTTGTTGAAAAAACAAAACCAAATCCTCCTCAATTTGATACAAATCCTAAAGAAGACGTTGCCCTCCTTCAATATACAGGGGGTACCACGGGCCTCCCAAAAGGAGCAATGTTAACGCACTATAATTTAGTGTCTAATATTCATACCATTTATCATTGGGTAAAAAATGAGACAAAAAGGGGAAATGAAACGGTTCTTTCTAACTTACCATTATTCCATATATACGGAATGACGGTTTGCATGAACTCGTTCATTTATTCTGGATCAACCATTGCTCTCCAAGCAGATCTACGGGATCAAAAGGATTTTTTTGAAATTATAAAAAAAACGCACCCCTCTTTCTTGCCTGGAGTGCCACGGATGTACATGCGTTTACTTGAAAGGGATGATTTTGATGATTACGTCAAAGACCTCCGATCAATTAGAATATGCAATACCGGGGCATCTCCTATGCCTCCTGAAGTGATGAAAGAATTCGAAGAAAAGACTGGTTGTAAAATTTTAGAGGGATTTGGAATGTCAGAAACTTCACCCGTCACTCATACAAATCCACTGAATGGTGTTAGAAAAATTGGGTCGGTCGGATTAGCGATACCAAATACCGAATACAAGCTGGTTGACGTTGATGATTATACAAAAATCGTGCCGCAAGGAGAACCAGGTGAACTCATGATAAAAGGACCTCAAGTTATGAAAGGGTATTGGAATAAACCAGAAGAAACAGCTGCTCAGTTAAAAGATGGCTGGCTTCTTACCGGTGACATCGGACAAATGGATGAGGATGGATATTTATTTATCGTTGATAGAAAGAAAGACATGGTCAATGTCAGCGGTTTCAAGGTCTATCCTCGGGAACTGGAAGATGTATTGTTTGAACATGAGGCTATAGAAAATGCGAGCGTCATTGGTGTTCCAGATCCGAAACTTCCTGGAAGTGAATTCGTAAAAGCTTACATCGTGTTAAAGGACGGCTATTCCGAGAGCAAGGAACTTGAAAATGACATTAAAGAATTTTGTAAGAAAAATCTTGCCCCCTATAAAGTACCAAAGTTTTTCGAATTTCGAAAAGAACTTCCCGAGACTCTTGTTGGCAAAGTATTGCGAAAAGATTTAAAAGAAATCGAAGCCCGAAGGCGGGGAGAAGAGGTTTAACTCCTCTTTAATTGTTCTTATATAATATCCTTATTTTTTCTACTATCTCGTTCCTTATTTCTCTTTAGTTTATTTTTTCAATCTCTCTTTTTATTAGTGCAGGAGTTATCAATAAAGTACAAGATAACAAGCCAGTTTTTTTTATTAAACATGATAAAGTCCAATTTCATTATCACGTAAAGCATCCCGCTAAATATTTGTAATAAAAACTATAAAAGATAGAATAGGCAAATAAAAAAGAAAGAAAAAAAGGAACTAGATTTTTTTTTTAATCTCCACGCTCGGCAAATTCCGCCATGTACTTGTCAGGAGTCCATAATTCTTCGACAAACTTTGGAATACCCGAACTATCACGAGGTCCAACAAGAACATAACAATTCGCCTCGTCTTCTAAGGTTCCGCTGATTCGTGCGGCCATTCCCGGAATAATGAGAATGCGATGATTCACTTTTTCAAACACCTTAAATTCATTTACGGCTTCAGCAATGGATCCACCGTTAAATTGACCTCCTGCAACAGCAGATTCGATACCGATCCCCTCGGAATCGACAACTAACAGCCAACAATCAATGTTTCCACCTTGTAAGTCTTGTTCTACGGGAATCTTGGTCATCCTGTAGTTACTCGTGACGAAAATGGGGGCATCTGGACCAGGCTCTCCTATCTTAAAGCATCCAGGCTCTGCTGTAGGATAAATTCTTGGATCCGCAAAAATACTTTGTCTTAAGGTCATCAACGCTAAAAGACCCCAGATTTCATCCTTTTTTTGTCCCGTATGGAGGATGATCAAGGACGTATCAATTGCAATCATGATTGCCGCCATGATAACCTCTTGATATTGATGCATCACCACATCTCCATTGGTATCAACTTGCGTCCAATAGGAAGCAGGAACGCCCATTACTGGCCAACAAGCGTTTGGATCGTCGTTATCGATTGCCGCCGTTCTCAATCGCATGATGTCATCATATGTTTTAGAAATACTTCCCGGACCATAAAACGTTCCAGGATCCAATACAATCTCTTTTACCCCTAATTTTTGCATTGTAGCGCTTAAAGATATCAATTCATCCATGTTAGGAGAGGTTATAACGACAGGCAAGCTATTTTGTGCGGCAAACGTGCCAATCTTCTCCCACGTTTCTTTCGTTGCAGCATATAATAAGGGTTTCTTCTCTTTTATTTCCCCGGCAGCGGTTAATAAAATATCCGGATTCAAACAGCACAAGATAATAGGAAGTCCTGAAATTCCCGTTATTTTTTTTGCTGCGGCTTTAAATGTTTCAACATCCCCGGAAACGCAACGAAGAGCTATGCCTTCAATTGTTAGAGTGTCACCCATCCTCTCTATTTTAACATCATTAAGATATTTTATCGTATTTTCTAAATCAGCACCCATGTCATCAGGAACCTCAATAAAAATTCCCGCTTTGTTATAGAAAGTTAATTGATGTCTCATCAAGACTTCTTCACCGCCAACAATGCATTTTCGATCTCCAACCCCAATAATAACGGGTTTTTGCGGTGGACTTGTAAGCTCCCTTAATTTAGCGAGTTTTTTTGCCTGTTTTGGATCTTGATTGAGGTGAGTGCAATCGTCTAAAGTAATTTTCCGTTCTAAAATATCTGTAGCAAATGCCATGCACGTGTCATAACCACAGTCCTTACAATTTGACTTGTCAAGAAGCGCGTAAATGTCCAAAGGACTTGCTCTCTTTCCCAATTTTTTCAACTTTGTTTGTAATAATTATAATTATAGGTAGGAAAATATGAATTAACATTAAAAACTTATTTTTTTTATCACTTGATTGTAAGATCTTCACCATGTCATTTTAGAAAACAAAAATTTCATCAATAAAAAAAATAA
>DXJM01000266.1 GCA_019057355.1 Promethearchaeota archaeon
AGAAATCAGAAAAATATTAAAATTTAATGAAAGATTTCAAATATCCTGATATAAAATGAAGATTTACATCCATAGTATTGCTGACTGTCAAAAGTGTGGAATAGTTCTTGAACGTTTAATTAATGAATTAGATATCAGAATATCTAAGGATCCAAAAAAAAGTGACTTGCTCGTTATAGTGGGGTGCTTGCTCAAAAATAATGAAGAATCCTTAATAAATACGTGGAATGCGGCTATTAAAGCAAAAATAATATTGTTTGGGGATTGTCCATCAGGGAAATCAGTATTATTTTCCCACGAATTTAATAATTTGAAAAACTTAGCTATCTCAGAAAAAAAAATCGAAGAATTAATTCCTATTGATAGCTTGATAGATGGATGTCCTCCTAAAATTAGTGAAATAAAGAGAACATTCATGAATTTATTAAAGAATATTAAATAACATTTGCACCACAATTAGGGCAAGTAATGCCTGAGACCGTGCTTCCACAAATTGTACATAATTTTATATCCTTTCTTTTTTTTGGAGGGTTTAAACTAGTAATAGATTTTTTTACATCAAGATCTTTGATATCACTGATTTTTATCTTCACTTCTCCTTCTTTATTCGCGATATTATTTGTTTTTACTTCTATATCCGTTCCAAAGAAACCTCCTACCCGGACCTTCTTGATTCCATTGGATGTTTTCGCATCAGTAATGTCTTGATCCTTTTCAACAAGTTCTTCACGAAAATTTTCTAACACAATGGACTCCTCTTCTACCTCCTCAACGGTATAAAATCCTTCTTCTCCCTTATCTTCACTAAAAACCATATCAACAAATTCTTTATCGATTTTTAATAATGTTGAGCATTGAGGACAGCGAAAAATGTGGTTAAATCCTATGTTGTTGGATGATGCATATTTTGTAGCGCAACATCCATGAAATTTGGTATTGCAGTTGAAACATTTATTGATTTCATCAGAATATGCTTGACAAATAGGACATTTTTCTTGATGACAAATTGAACATATTTCTTCATCATTAGAATCAAGAGAAATTAATTCAACAGCTAAATGCTCAAAAAAAGATTTATCGGTTTCTAAAACCTCTTCCTCCTCTTTAATGATCTTAAAATCTTCTTTACTTTGTACTAATGATCCTAAAACACTTAAAAAGTGCTTATCATCTTGGCAATAAAAAACACCACCTTGAGTTTCAGACGCGATTATTTTTAATTTTACAGTATCAGAATAATCAGGATCTTTTCCAATTCGAATGATGTCAATAAATGTTGAAAATTTTTTAGCTTTTAGGATGAGTCCATAAACAGCATTATAGTAATCCTCTGGAAATTCACTTGGTTTATCAGAAATAATGACTACTCGATAGATTTTCCTTGCAGTTCTACTTTTCCAAAAAATATATGAAAATATTTCAAATAAACCATTTTCAAAAAAACTATTCCTCATTTCACGAGAATCCCAATATTCATCCACAATTTCAATAATGGAATTGCTCGTTTCCTTGCTATAAATATTAATAGGATTGTCGTTTGCTTGAAACATCACGATTCCATAAGAATTTCGTTTTTCTTGAGCATATTTATTTTTTTCTTCAATAAATTCCTTAATTCCTTTTAATAGATGCTTTTTCTTAAGAAAATTAGTTACTAAATCAATGTAAAATATTATCTCTTCTGAACCATGTAAATTATTTACTATTGACATTTTAGAATTGTATATATTTTAGCTATTTAATTTATTTTCTAATTTATAAAAATAGAAAAAGTGTGATTTTATAAATTTATACATAACAAATCCATTATAAATTCAGATAGATATATACTTTTTTTATTATTGTTTTTATCTTATTTCATAACCACATTTTTCACAGATATTCGAATCTTTTGACTTGTGAGTAGCACCACATTGTGGACATATTATTATGTTACGCTTTTCTTCTTTATTTGGTGTTTCAATTCTAGTATAGACTAATTTTTCACCTTCTTTTTTAACATTATAAATTTTTCCAAAAAATCCGCCAACTCTAATTATTTTTTCATAATCTTTTTCTACCTTTTGACTATTTTCAAGATTTGTTATCTCGTATATTTTATTATCCCCTAGCCCTTGTCCCTTTGATTGTTTCTCTTTTATTTCATCCGTTTTCATAAAATTCGGATATTCATCATTCACCAAATAATTTTCGACTGAAATGTATTGAGGTTCTTCAGTTCCAATGATCAAATTTTGATCTATTTGAAGCAGAACATCACATGAAGGACATCGAAATATGTGAGGTATTCCAATATTATGAATTAATGTGTAATTAATTGCACAGCATGTATGGAATCCCGAATTACAATCTGCACAGATTAGTATTTTATCTTCTATTTTCGTGCAAACCGGGCAGAACTCATCATTACAAAAATAACAGATGATAGAAATGTCATAATTTTCGGGATATTTCAGGTGTTTTGCAAGTTTATTGTAAAATTGATAATCTTCAGTTTTAATCTTAATCTTATCAGGTTTATATTGAAACATGCTTTCTGGTTGTTTTGTTTTAATCAATTTTTTGAGATTATTATTAAATTCTTTTTTATTTTTTACATAAAAAATTCCACCCTTGGTATCGCTTGCTAATATATTCAATTTAACATCGTCTTTTTGAAAACGGGTATCTTCTGGCAGAATACGTATAATATCAATATAAGTGGGGAAATGCTTGATTATTGATACCAAATCAATCAATGCGTCTTGATATTCTTCCGATAAATCGCTAGGTGTATCGGTTATAACGATTATTCTGTTCCTTTTAGATTTCTTTCTTACCGTCTCTGCGATATAAGAAAAAATATAGAATAAACCATTCTCGAAATAGCTAGTTTTTCTTGCTCTCGTTCGCCAATTTTCTTCAATAGCATTTGAGATTATTTCTGAATCTTTTTTATCGGTTATGAAAACAGGATTGCCTTCTTCTTGAAAGATCAGGAGGGCATAATGTCCATTAATATTAATTTTATTCTTTTCTGTGATATATTCTTTTATTGATTTG
>DXJM01000021.1 GCA_019057355.1 Promethearchaeota archaeon
TTTATTTTATTGATAAAGAATTTATTTTTACTCGTTTTATTTTAAGTGACAAATCAAATTCTAGGTTAGCGGTCTTTGAAGTTAATAAAAAATAGTTTTGGTGGATCAAGAGAAATAACCAGTTTTTCTAAAGAAGAAATATTGGAAATAAGGAGCAAATTAGTAAAATTTAAAGAAATAAAAGCAGATCAAGAAAAAATCAACGACTTTTTAGAAGAAAAGTTTCCCTATAGTCAATTATTTGAGAATTATGCGCTTTACCTGTCAAATATTGAGGCGGTTAAAGAACAACTCCTTGGTAAGAGCCTTGAACAGGCAGGTCGTTTGATGATGTTCTATCAATTTAAATCGGATATTTTAAATGAAATAAAAGGAATATACAAAAATCTACACGGTTTAAGCTTGAACTTGCAAAACACCAAAAGATTTCTAAAACAAAATTCATTTTTAGAAACATCCTTAATTTCGATTAAAAATTTAACTGATAAGAGTATGAATCTCATTTCTGAACTACAAAAAATCACAATTCCTCCCAAGAAAAATTATGAAAATGAATCATACCTTTGGATAGAAATTAACCAAGTCAGGAATCCAGGTTTAAAAATCGCAAAAATTCCTTCGATTTTAGGTTCTTGGGAAGAAATTAAGGAATTTGGAGCGTATATTGTTAATTTAGATAAAACTCCGCCCAAAAAGAAGAAAAAAAAAGAGTTCGATTCTTGCTATTTTATGGATATTCATGCCTTTTTTTCTGATAAATATAAAGACAATGTAGAATTTTACATGACCTTGGTCCATCTTTTGTTGTATCTTAAAATATTTGAAGAAATTGAGGAGGAATTCGTTAATGTCGTGGAGAAAAAAGAAATAAAGCAAAAAATGAAAAACATTTTTCGTCCTACAATAACGGAGTTAATCAAAGACAATTTGAAAGACATTTCTGATGAGATCGGCGACCTAATCAAGCTACATCATGTTGGAGATGATTCTCAAATCATAGACATGAATGTTCTTCTTGACCAAAAAATAAGCATTTTCTTACCTAAGATAATAGATCTTTATTTTAATGGATTAGAAAAAAAATATCAATCAGTCCTCAATGATGTCAATGATTTAGAAGAATTCAAGAATATAATTAGATCTTATGCAACCAAGATTGATATTCTATCATCGAAATTGGATGACATAGACATTCAAATTCAAAAGTTCGGAAACCTTCTCAAACCATACCACCACATGACTGAATCATTAACTAAAATTATTCATAATATCATGTTCGAAATTGCTCGAAGAAAAAACGAGTATGAAATTTATTTAAAGACTGTAAAAAAAGAAAGGCTAAGAGATAATATCCAAAATTTTGTTTTAGAAAAAATAAAGGAATTAAATGATCAGATCAATAAATACCAAGATGAAACATCCATTATTATACGAGAAGAATTTCCTCAATTAAAGCAAATTAGAAAGATATTAAACGATTATAAGGAAAAGATTAATAGAATAAAGGATGAGGTTTTTAAAAAATTAGACCTGTTTAAAGCTAAAGATGTTGATTTATACAACATAATTAGACAATGGGAGGATAATTTCCATAAAAAACAGCAACAGCTTGGCTTTCTCCTTTCTTTAATGCTAAATAAGATCTTTAAGAATTTTAAAGCTTTAGTTGAAGAAGAAGAAACCTTATTTGATTCAATAGCAGAAATTACCGATAACTCTTTAGATACCAATGAAATTCCTCTTAATTTTGCTTTATCGGATATATTAGCCGATAAAATGACAATTGATGAACTAAAAGAGAGAGTATCAGAACTGCAGGCAAAGATTAGCAAAAACGAGACAATTACGGACCTTTACAAACATGAATTGAATAAAATTGAAGAGATTTTAGCAACACGCATAAAAATCAAAGAAGGAATCGTTGATTCAACGGTAAAATGCACGGTTTGTCATGAATTTATCAAATTTGGAAAGGAAAATATCATAAAATGCCCTTTTTGTGAGAGCACGTACCACTATTTATGTGTAGCATTTTGGTTATCTAAATATAATTCATGTCCTACTTGCCAAAATGTTTTTCTAGACCCTAATTCTGAGCTTTTCGATATTCAAGAAGAACCATAAATCATAAAAAACAATAATAAATAAAGGGAGAAAAAGGTTTTTGTTAGAGTTTTTTTAGAACAGGGAAATCCTTTCTAATCTTAATTTCTCTCGTAAAACTATTGATTTGCTGAGAGATAAATTCATAAGGTTTAGATTCCATGCGGTAACCGTGCTGTTTTAAATGATCTTTAAGTATGTCTGTTACTTGTTCTAGACCATTGATTCTTTCCTCTATTTCTTTCAGCATTATTCCATACCACCTTAAAAAAAGAATTAGCTGTTTTTTTTTTGTATTGTAATAAAATTGGATACTTCCCTTGCCCGAACGGCAAAGTTTGCATCTAAATACATCGTAAGAGCATGCATCGGTCCATTTTTATGGGAATGACAATAGACATAAGGGAGTGGCCAATGAGTGATCCGGTTTTTATCTATGCTTGAAAGATTTATGTCATTTCCATAAACCTGTTTGTTACAAATAGGACATATAGCCAACAATTTCTTTACTAAACCACGCGTGTCTGTTCTATTAGTTTCCATAATATCCATATGGCAGATTTATTTAATTTTCCTTACTAGATCAAAAAAAAAAAATGTTAAAATGATCTTGTGATATACACGTAATATGTAAGGGTGAAAAATAATAGTAGGAATAGTATTCTTTAGACATTAGGAGGGTTAAATAATGTATTTAATAATAAATAGCTCCCAATAAGGATCATGAATATTCCACACGTGATTAATACGTATTTATAGACTCTCAAATTCAATGATCTGCCTCCTAAAAATATAAAAACAGAGATTGGACCAAACCATATTAAATCACCGAGCTCATGACCAAGATAAAATAAGATGAGCCCTAAGGGATTTTGAAAATTTAGAAGATTAAAAAAACCGAGCCATCCCAAACCAATTGTTATCCACCAAGCTATCCAAAATGGATTGGATAAGCTCGTTATGATTCCCCCAAGAAAGCTATTTCCTTGAAAACCCTTGATATCTTCATTTTTCATTGAAAAATCCACGTTATATTCTCTTCTATAAACACTCCTTATTGTAAGGAGTCCATAAGAGATTAAAAGTATCCCGCCAACGATACCTATCACTAATAAGACAATGAGATGTTGAAAAAAAACATAGGCACCTAAAAGTATTAATGTGAGTAAACCGAGTTCTAATGAGGCATGCCCTAATGAGATGAGCAGTCCTGCCATGTAACCTTTTTTACCTTGAAGTGATTTATATATGGTAAAAGTAAGAACAGGACCGGGCGATAGCGCCCCAGTTAGAGCAACAAGAAAAGAGACAATAAAAATTTCTATCATGGGTAGTATCCATCCTAAAAGGTTATTTTAGATTGTTTATTCCCTTATTTGGCCATTCCCATAGATGATGTATTTCATTGAAGTAAGCTGTTCTATTCCCATTGGTCCTCTTGCATGTAATTTTTGGGTCGAAATACCTATTTCAGCACCCAATCCAAATACGCCTCCATCAGTTAAACGAGTAGATGCATTAACATAAACGGCAGCCGCATCAACTTCATTTAAGAATTTTCTTGAATCAGAATAATTATTCGTAAGTATAGCTTCTGTATGTTTAGAATCATATTTAGTTATTATTCTAATTGCTTCATCAACATTTTCTACAACTCGAATACAAATCTTTAACGATAAATATTCTGCGTTCCAATCTTCTTCATTAGCAGCAATGATATCAGGAACGATTTGAGCTGTTTTTTCACAACCTCTCACTTCGACTCCATTTGAGCGTAATAACTTGACAATACGAGGGACATATTCATCCATGATTTTTTCATGAATAAGAAGCTTGTCTAAGGCATTACACACCGCGGGATATGAACACTTAGAATTGATGATTATTCGATCAGCCATGGTGAGATCCGCATCATGATTCACGAATAAGCTTACGATTCCAATACCTGTTTCGATAGTGGGAACGTGAGAGTTTTCGATGACCCGTTTAATTAGAGATTTACCCCCTCTTGGAATAATAACATCAATATATTCCTTTAATTTTAGCATTTCTCCCACATATTCTCGATTTGTATCTCGAATGATTTGGATGCAATTTTCAGGAAGACCTTCATCAACAGCAGCTCGATGGAGGATATCCGCTATAATGATATTTGAATGAATGGCTTCGCTCCCACCTCTAAGGATTATCGCATTTCCCGCTTTAAGGCATAATCCGGAGGCATCAGCAGTTACATTAGGGCGAGATTCATAAATAATTCCAATTACGCCTAAAGGCACTCTCACTAATCCAATATCCATTCCATTAGGTCTGCGCCACATTGATAAGACTTTATTAATTGGATCTTGAAGTGATGCAATATCTTGTAATCCTTCAGATATCTTATGTATTTTATCCGAATTTAGCACCAAGCGATCAATTTTCTCTTGTTCTAAATCATTTTTCCTCGCATTTTCCAGGTCTTTTTTATTTTCTTCGAGAATTCTCCCTGATTCTTTCTCTAATTCATCTGCCATTCGTAATAATGCATTATTTTTTAATGTGGATGAGATATTTTTCAAAATAAAAGCCGCTTGATTTGCATTTTCTCCAATTCGAACCATATCCAATTTTATATTCATGGTAATTACCTAGAATTTCACAATATTGATTTTGTTATTATTGATGTTAGTATAATTAATATAAGTTAGAATAAATTATTTTTCAAGAAAAAGAATAATTAATCTAGTGAACATAATTTCTAATTTTATCTGCCAATGTTACTTCATAAAAAAGTATGAATAAAGGTTCCGCCAAAATTTTTCGTAGATTATATCCTGAAATGGCTTCTTGTATAAGTCAGAAACTAGATATTGGAAAAGCAATGAAATATCAAGAAAGGGATCTAACTTTCTATAATCTTGTTACCAAACATAAAGTGTGGCAAAAAGCAAGAGGCGATTACGAAGAGCAATATTATCAACAACTCTATGAAGCACTTGAACACATGAAAGACCAAATGATTAAGGGAGGGGAAAGTTATTTAGCAATACCAAAAATAGCGAGTGGATTAGATGAGGGGAATTGTTATAAAGTCAGGGATTTTATAAAAAATATTTTTTTCGATGCAGAAATTACTATTCAAATTAATTTTTTATGATTTTTCACATTTATACTCGATATAATTCAAACACTTCATCAACTAAATATCCAGAATTACTGAAATGAGTTAATTCTCCTTTCCAATTTTTCAAGTTAGAGTCATAATACTTTTCAAATTTTTTTACAAATAATTTCTGCTTTTCCCTTATCCATTCCGAGCCTTTTCCATCAATAAATAAAGCCGTGAGGACGTATTGTCCTTGTTCCAGCATGATTTCAAATTCTTGATATGCCATTTTTTCTATTGGTATTTTTTTCTTTTTTATTTCAAGACTAAAATCTTGGATTGCTGTGAGAAATCCTCCAATTAAATCAGCCTCCATTTGCCAATCTCCTAATTTTCGGTTATATATAGTTGCCCCAACTTGAGTATGAATAACGATTATATAACGTAAGCTCAGTATATCTCTTTTTGTTGGATCAGTTTCTTTTTTCAATTTTTCTTCGGTTGAACTCTTTTTAAATGAGAATTGTTCTCCCAAAGGAGCATCCAATAAACTCAATGTATTATTGGTTGAATCTAATTCCCCTATCAGCTTTGAATTTGAAATTAAATCAATTAGTTGTAATTTTAATGATTTTACTTTGGTTTTCATCATTTCACTTAACGATTTCAAATCAATTTTTTTTCCCTTGAAAGCATTTACATAATAGTGAACCTTCTTAATAAAGAATTTCTCGCTAACTTTTTCATATATAGAATCCAGAGCCTCATTTAAAGATTGTTTTGTCACACCCCAAAATTCAAGTTCTTTCGTAATTATTTCATTCAATCCTCTATAATTTCTGGATTCAATTTTAACGAATTGTTTAATTTGACCATCCAGTGTTTTTATATGTTCTTTTAAATGGTTTACATCCGAATGAAATTTTTCTTCAAATGTATCGATATTTTTTTTGAATTTAAATACATCTCGATAATTCAATTCTAGCTTGTTAAGTTCATTTTCAATTTTTGAATGCCCTTCTCTAATTAAGTCCTGTAACTCAGTTCTTTTTTCGGCTGAACCTGTTGCGTCTATATTATCAGCTAAATCTGACTTTATCAGGTATAAATTTTGTAATATTTCTTTCTTTTTTGACTCCCATTCTCTAACTAAATCTTTTTCTATTTCTCGAATGCTACTAAATTCTTGAATTGATATTTTAATATCATTTTTGAATTCTTCATCGTATTTAATTAATTTTTCATTTATATTTATTTCAAGCTCTTTAGTTTTAGTTTCAGCATCATCTAAATTTTTTTTTTTAATAAAGGATTCAGTTGTGAGTTTCATGTTATTCATTAACCACTTTAAATCATCAATTTTTTCATTCAATTTCTGTGATAATTCATTTTTTCTCAACTTTTCCATGCTTGAATAGATCCTTTCCTTGAGTTCTCCTGCAACCTCATTCCAATTGTTTTCTTCCTCTTCAATTTTTTTATCCCAGGATAATTTCAAGTCTGTTGTGTATTTCGAGAATGTATGAATTTCTTTTTCAATTTCAATTATTTTATCATAAAAATCTAAATTTTCTTCCTCCAAGATCTTTTTAAAATTTATAATATCATCGCTCAATTGTATGGAACTTTCTTTAAGTTTATTTTCATTTATCATTTTTATTATTTGGATACTTTTCTCTTCATTAAGCTTCTGCAATCTTACACTTTTAGTTTTAATATAATTTTTTAGCTCGTGGCTTTTGTTTATGATCATTTGGTATTCATTCAAATAATTACCTAAATCACCATATTTTTCTTTCCAAGATTGTTTAATGATGCTGAATTCGTTCATAAAAGAATCCAACATAATTTCAGGGGTGATAGCGGTAAATTTACTTTCGATATCTGAATTAGACTGCGTGAGAAAATCTGATGCTGTTTTATAGAGTTTTTTTGATGCCTTTTGTTCAGTTAAATTCAGTAAAAATTGCATTTTCTTCTCGATTTCGTCTAAATCTGTCTTCAATTCCCTTATAATCTTTTTTTCCTTTTCCACTTCTCTTCGATGAGCAATCTCCTTCTCTTTATTACTAATGAGATCAACAAGCTTCTTTTTTTCTTCTGAAAACATGCTTTCAATGGAACTCTTAAGAGAATTCCAGTTCATGCTGAATTTATCTATGAGTATCTGTGAATTTACGAAATGATGGTTAGATTTAATTTGATTTAGCAATCCCTCAAAATTTCTTGTTTTAATACCGATGAATTCTCCAATCTGATTGACCTTATCTTTGGCTTCAAGGATCTGTTCTTGTTGCGTTAATTCTTGAGCCTCTTGGGAATTCTTTTTAATAAATTCAATTAATTTATATTCAATAGAAGTGATCGTGTAGAGCGCATCCTTTACTCGTTGTTTTTCATGTAATATCTCTTTGTAGAGAACCGGGGTATTAAGATGAATGTATTCACCTAAAATAGTAAAATCCTCAAGATAATATTTTCTTCTAACAGATTTTATATTTCCCATTAGAAATTGATTTATAATGAGATCATTTATCACAATTTTAACCCTCTCTAATGCATTAGAAAAAGTAAACGTCTTACTAAATTCATTCAGGTCAATTTCATTATCTTTTAAACGAGTTCTAATGAGTTCCATTATTTTGCTAATTATTTCTTGAGGAATGACATTTTGATGATTAAAATAATTCTGGTATAGGTCGGCTTTATCTAGGATTTTACCATCAATCCAATTATTAGAGAGGAGCCAAATTCCTATTTTTTTTACTAATTTTAATGGAACGGAATATTTCTTGCTAATCGGGAAAAAATAAATATCTTGAGTATCTTGCGAGCGAATAATAATATCTTTTTCAATAATATTGATTAATTCATCCCAAATCAAATAAAAACTAAGGATGGCTTGACAAGTACTTATCAAA
>DXJM01000022.1 GCA_019057355.1 Promethearchaeota archaeon
TTAAATCTTTTAATAGATTTTCTGATTTTTTACGCTCGGTAATATCACTTAATACGACCATCGGAATTAAATTTCCATTCAATTGTGCCATGCTTCCTCCCATAGCTACGGTCACAAAATGACCATCTTTATGTTTTACTCTAAATTCCAAGGCATTTTCTTTATTATTCTTTATAGCATCGGTAACTTCGTTTACAATCCTTGATTTATCTTCTGGATGTATAAAATCCGAAAAACTTTTCCCAATTACTTCTTCAGGTTTAAAACCAAGAATGTTAAACACTTTAGGATTAATATAAGTTATGAATTGTTTTGTATCTATTTCAATGATAACGTCCTGAATGTTATTGATGAGAAATTCATATCTATTTTCAGTCAATAGTTTTTCTTTTTCTTTCGAGAGTTGCAAGTTCCGTCCCTATGCGAGGTTTTAATTTATTTTAACTTTTAAAAATTTTGATTTCTATGTAGTTTATTAACAAATAAAATGAATTATCCTTTCAATATAAAAATAGAACAATTTTTTTGTAGGTTCTTCATATGAGAACGAACAAGCTTTTAGTTATTTATATAAAATTGTGTGTCTTCTATAAAAATTCCAAAATTTATTTATCTATAATTTATTAAAAATATAATTTCAAAATATGATATAATACTCAATAAAAAATTATCAAATATTCACCTTGAACCAAAAAAAAGAAAATATTGAAGAACACCATGTTTTTGAATTTTATGATGAAGAAAGGGGAAGTTTCGCTGATATTGATGAATCTGAAATCTCTGAAAATTACAACATTGTGGATTTTAGGCAAGATCTGAATGATCAACAGCTTGAAATCGTAAATAATTTGAATGGTCCAATGCTTGTTATAGCAGGAGCTGGTTCGGGAAAAACAAGAACCATAGTATATTCTGTTGCTAAACTCCTTTTATCTGGAGTTAAACCTGGAGAGATCATGCTTGTTACTTTCACGAATAAAGCTGCAAATGAAATGGTGAAACGAGTAGAACTATTGCTCGGGAAAAAACCTAAAGGGATGTGGGCAGGAACGTTTCATTCAATTGCCAATCGATTCTTGAGAATTTACAGCGAAAAGGCAGGTTTAAAGCCCAATTATACAATCATGGATCAATCTGATGCTAAAGCACTTATGAAACTCTCTATTGATTCGGCAAATTTAAAAGAAATTAATGAACGGTTCCCAAAAGCAGCAATGGTTAAAGATATCTTGTCTTATTCTATAAATTGCAATTTATCCATACGAGAGGTTGTATCATGGAAGTATTATCAATTTGATAGTGATAAAGTGATCATGAAAATCAATGAAGTTCACGAGATATATTCAAGAAAAAAAGCAGGGGACGGGCTCCTTGATTTTGATGACTTGCTGGTGTTTTGGAATAGATTATTGGATGAAAAATTCGTCGCGCGCTTGATTGCAAGGAAGATTAAATACGTCCTTGTTGATGAGTACCAAGATACGAATTTCATTCAGGATGAAATCATCCAAAAAATTGTTTCCCAAAATCCAGATCGAAACGTGTTGGCGGTTGGAGATGATGCCCAAAGCATTTATGCATTTAGGGGTGCAAACTTTAAAAATATCATAAATTTCAAAAATAAATATAAGGGATGCAGGGTGTTTAAAATTACATATAATTACAGGTCAACACCCGAAATCTTAGAACTTGCTAATGACTCAATAAGACATAACAAGCACCAATATAAAAAGAGGATGAGGGCCACCCGTTCAGGAGGAATATTACCATTTCAAGTAAGCGTGGGTACTGAGGAAGATCAAGCGAGGTTTATATCCAATCAAATTTTAAACCTAAGAACTGATGGATACGACTTGAAAGACATGGCTATTCTTTATAGAGCAACGCATCATTCCATGAAAATTGAATTAGAGCTTCAGGCAAAAAACATACCGTATGAAGTTCGTGCGGGATTGGCATTTTTTGAGAGGGTTCACATCAAGGACTTGCTAGCACACTTGAGAATAATCGATAACCCCCATAATGAAATATCATGGTCGCGCCTTTTTTCTATTATCCCAGGTCTTGGGACTAGGTCCGGTGCAAAAATATTTCAAATGATATCAAATACAGAAAATCCCACGACAACAATTCTTGAAAATGATTTTTTTTCAAGTCAAATGAAAGGATCAAGAATTCCTCATGCTGGAAAAGAAAATTTAATTGCACACGTGAATTATTTTGTAGATTATGGTTCAGAGGATTCTCCAAGCGAGGTTATTTCAGATATTATTAAGTTAATTACGAACCACGTGAAACTGAACTATAAAGATTGGGAAAATAGAATTGATGATCTGAAACAGTTAAGCATCTATGCTCAAAATTATCCATCAATCCGAAAATTTTTAGAAAGTTTAAGCTTGAATTTATCAAGTATTGAGTCTCGCGTTGTTAAAGCTGGAAAAAAATCAATCGAAGAACACCCTTTAGTGCTCTCAACAATTCATAGAGCAAAAGGGCTTGAATGGCGTGTGGTTTTTATTCCCATGCTCTGCGATGATCATTTTCCTTCAAGTAGGGTGATAGCTGAAGAGGAGGCATTTGAAGAGGAGCGCAGGGTATTTTACGTGGGATTGACAAGGGCAAAAGATCAATTATACTTGCTCTCTCCTGCTGTTATTCAATCATTCAGTGGAATTCAAGCAGCAAAAATCTCAACATTTGTTTCAGAATTACAATCAAGGATGTATAAAAAAGCCACGGTTAATTTTCTTGTACACCCTGAAGAAAACTACCTATCTCCCAGAGAAGAAAAACCACAAGAGCAATTTGTTTCTGCATTTTCGCTCATAAATAAAGAAAAAAGCATGAACAATCTCGATAATAATGTGAACACGAATAAATCAAAACCCAAGAAAAAACATGAGAATAATTCCTTAAACAAATTCTTGAGAGACTAAGCTTCCCTTAACAAAACTACGAAATTACTTCCCTTAGAAGGGTTTCCCTTGATTCGATCTTCCACCCAAATCTTACCTTCGTGTTTTTCAATGACCTTTTTGACCAGGGAAAGACCTATACCCATTCCTCCTCCAATATTGCTTTTATATCGCCCTTTAAAGATATTTTCTTTATCTTTATCCGAGATACCTATACCATTATCGATGAACTCAAATTTGATCCATTTATTGTTGTTCTCTCTCTCTTTAGAGACCTTAATTTGTATTACTTTTACCTTATGATGATTATATTTAATAGCATTTATTATAATGTTTTCAAATATATCTATTAAGAGCTCATTCCCATAAATTTTCACGGGTTCATCTAGATATTTTGTTCGTATATCAATTTCTTCATTTTGATAACTATTTATAATGTATTCAATTCTTTCTTCTAAAATTTTCATTGG
>DXJM01000267.1 GCA_019057355.1 Promethearchaeota archaeon
TTGGATTATTTCCTTTACAGCATGGAAAAAAAACTTTCAAGCCATTATCATGCAGGGATAATCTGCGATAAGGATGGTTTTATCATTTGTTCAAGAATACCAAAAAAAATCAGCAGCAATTACGTGCAAATGAAATAGCTTTATCCGCTATTGCAAATAAAAAGAAAAAGGATAAGAATTCTAAATATATTGAAGTCATCAGAGATTTAGATGATACAAAAACCATTTTACTAGTCCTCTTGTTAAAAAAGGATAGAAAGGATAAAATTTTAGGTCAATATAGAGAATTGAATAAGATATTGGCTATCCAAGATCTTTTTTAACACCTTTAATCCCAATTTCTTCAAAAGAAGAAGTTCGTGTTAAGAAAAAGAATTGGGAATTTATCAAATAAATTTATCTGAATGCATTTTTTTAAAGTTTATAGAAAAAAATAACGTCGGTTTGAAAGGGTTGATAGTTGGAGGAATAGAACATCATCTTACCCATATTAGCTGAAAAATAAAATTTAGAAAGGTGGTTTACTTGAGTTATTCTCGTGATGAAGAAATTTTAAAAAAGATTTTGAATATGATTATTAACAGCACGGCAGGTTTGATACATGTCTTAATTGTAGATGATACAGGTATAACCATTTTAAGCGAGTCTCGATTCCATTTTCGCGATAATGCTGCGACAGTTGAAAAAATTGGGGCTATTGGGAGTGCAGTATTTATTGCAAATGAGGAACAAGGTCAAATATTAGGTTATGGGAGTATAGGTATTCAGATAACAGAATATCATGAGGGGATGATTTTTTCAGCAAAAACGGGAAATGGTGTATTATGCATTGCCACAGATACAAATGTTCAAATAGGTTTTATACGAGCACTATTAAAAAAGTATGCGCCCTTAGTTAACAAGGTTTTAACATCTTATTTAAAACAAGATCAAGCACAAATTAGTAAAGAGATAAAGGATATATTATCCGAAGATTTAACATCTTAACTATCTAAAAAGGATTATAATAATTAATTCAGCATGTATTGTTGCCTGAGACACTAACACACTTTATTCATTTTTAGGGGATACCAAACAATCAAAAATGTTCTCTCGTGTCAGGCGATAACTTCTATGCCTTTTTGGGCTATAATCTGTTTGCAAATCGGGTACTGACTCGCACTTCATTGCTTAGGTATTACCTTTGCTTGGTAAAGAGCCCATTTTGTTTGCATCTAACGATTATTAAACTCAGGATGTATGCATTTCTTTGCACTCATAATCATCTATTAATCATATAAGTCCTCGATAATGCAGGTATTCCTTCATTGCTTCCCAATATAAATATAGGATACCGGGAATAAAAAGATTTTTACTTGGATTCTATTCTATCAATTAAGCTACTTAAACAGTTCAATAATATCTTTTTTATAGTTTCATAGTTAGCATCAATCTCAATATCATCCTCACGAAAATCATCGAACTTGTAAAAAGCTTTAAAAATCTTTGGTATAGATATGATTTTTTGAGTAGCATCTACTAAAAATGCCCAAGTGAGCCTTGAATCAAAATCAATTTTCATGATGAGAGATAACATTGCCATCTCTCTATTCCCTCGAGCCCATTCGGAATGGACTTCGAAATAGAGATTCAAGATTCTTTTTTTTCTATTTATTAGAACAATTTCAAAAAAAGGTTCATTAATGTCTAAATCAAAAAATTTCATGAGTCTGAAGATAATATCCTCCTCCAATTGAGCATCAGGGAATGATAAATAAATTGATGGCCCTTTAATTCGATTAAAATACGTGAGAACTAGATGCATGATATTTTATTATTTGAATAGAATCTCAACTACTCTATTATAATACAGTAGTAAATAAATTTTTATCTAATTAGAAAAACCAGAAAAGAGAAAAAAGAAAAAAATTCAAGTATAACCATATTTTTTAAAAAATTTTATTCCAACAATAATAATGAAAATGCTAATTATTGAAATTATAGCTAAATTAGTCCATATACTCAATTCCATTAACGATTTGCCATTAAAAATCATCGTGATTGATTCTGTTACATAGTAACTCGGAAGAAACATGGCAATGAGTAAAGTATTCTCATTAACGGGGATAAACGTGCCGAAAAACATCTGAGGTAAGATGAATATAAATGCTAATCCCGTGGCTGTACTGGAATTTTTAGAAATTGTAGCTGTTATTAGTCCTAAACCCACAGAACATATTGAAAGAAGAGCTATAAAAAGAAATGCTACCAAATATCCAATAACTCCTCCTCCTGGACGAAAACCCATGATAAAAGTAAAGAAAGCTACAATCATTACTTGTAAGAGTGAGAGTAACGTATTAGAAATAATATGGCTCCCCATAAATTCACTCGAAGCTGTTGGAGTAGTATTTATTCTTTTCAGGAGTCCTTGTTCTCTATCATCAGTGAAAGTTTGAGCTACGGTCATGATTATGAATATACAAGCATAAGTAAATAAACCTGGCACCATTATGTTAAATTGGGACACTCCAAGAATTCCACTTGGAATATTACCGAATGCTAAACCAAATGACAAAGATAATACTGCTGGAAATAATATCATTAGAAACAGATATGCTGGTTCTCTAATGATTTTTTTTAGTTCCATTTTTACTAATGCTGATATCCTCTTTAATTTCATTTTTAAATACCCTCCGCTATTCTCCTCCCAGTTGTTTTCAAAAATACTTCTTCTAAATTTTTCACATCGTATTTTTTCATTAGGTCTTTGGGCGATCCAAGGTCAATTAATTCACCATAATCAATTATAGCTACTCGATCACTGAGAGCTTCGGCTTCTTCAATATAATGGGTAGTAAGAATCACGGTATTATTTTGATTTTTTAAAGAACGGATATACTCCCATACTTTTCTCCGAGCTCGAGGATCCATTCCCACAGTTGGTTCATCTAAAAAAATAATATCAGGATTACTTACCAAGGCCATTAGAATGTTTAGTTTACGTATCATTCCCCCGCTATATCCTTTAGCTTTTCTTTTACTGGCTTCATTGAAATCAAGCGCTTCTAAAAGGTTATCAATTCGCGCTTTTAGATCTTTTTTATTCATGTCATGAAGATTTCCAAAAAGTTCAATATTCTCCCTCCCTTTAAGAAATTTAAATACAGCAGGTTCTTGTGGGCATGACCCTATTTTTTTTTTATCTCATTTAGATCGGTTTTGATATTGTGTCCTCCAACAAAAACTTCGCCTTTATTTGGTTTTAATAGCCCATTCATGATGTTAATTAAGGTAGTTTTTCCCGCCCCATTTGGTCCCAAAATACTAAAGATCTCCCCTTCATTTATGTCAAAACTTAATCCATTGAGAGCGGTAATATCTGCAAATTTTTTTACACAATTTTTAATTATTATTGATTTTCCACTATAAGTGTCAGGAATTTCTTCAGAAATCATTTTAAGCACTTTTTTTATTTATATATTCATAATTTTAAATTTATTTCTTAATCTATGTACATTATTATTGGAAAACTTATTTCAAGAATTCGTAGTCCAATAATTAAATAAAAAAAACCATGAAATCCTTCTGGATTTTAATTTAAAATTGATAATTCCTAAAAATTTTTAAAAAGGTTGAACTAGAAAATT
>DXJM01000268.1 GCA_019057355.1 Promethearchaeota archaeon
AAAGCTCACATTAAAGATAAAAACAAAAAATGGTAAAGATATTTGCATGAAATTCAATATAGCTCCCTCAAAGCATTTAGGATTCATCAATTTTGTTAATTATGCATTAAACCAAGATAATTTAATCGATATATCCCTTGAAAAAAGATCTAAAATGGGAAAAAGAGAAGAAAATATCATTTTTGGATCCTTTAAATTTAAAGAAAAGAAATAAACAAATGAAAAATATCATTCAAATCTAGTGAAAATTGATGAAATTACGATTGAATTTAACCGTCAAGACGAAAAATGACAAAGAGCATGACATTAAATTCAATATTGCTCCTTCAAAGCATTTGGGATTTATCCATTTTGTCAAGCTTGCCTTGAAACAAGGAAATTCCGTCGAAATTTCTTTTGAAAAAATCTCTAAATCCGGAGAAAGGGAGGAAAGTAAACTTTACGGTGAATTTCAATTTCAAGGGAAGAAAGAAACTGATAAAATCTTGAAAGATATTGAAGAGAAAATTCAAGAAAAAGAAAGATATCTAAAAAAACAAAAGCAAAGAAAAAAATTGAAATAAATAAAGGCTACTAATATAAAAGAGTTTTTTTCATTTTTTCGCAGGCTTAGCAAGAATTGTGCTTAATCATGATCATTAGTTCATGTATTTTGTATTGAAATAAATCCAATTTTAACCAGATTTTTACATACATTATATACTTGTTCATGATTTAATGCCAATTCCCTTGCAATTTGATCGATTGATTTTTCTCCATTAATTTGTCTAAAGATTTGATGTGACATTTCACCCGTTAGATAAAATCTTGGATTTATTTTCCGACTCGTTTTAAAAAAAGGCACAAAACTGTAATAATCTATGTATTTTTGATTTTCAAGTTCTTCTGCTTTTAGATTCGAGCTAACTTCAATTTTCGTGCCTTTAATGTTTTCATTAAGTTTTTGCTCCACGTTCTTGAAGAGATCGACAACCTTTTCTTTAAATTCTTTTTCATTTTCTTTCACCTCTTCATTTACATGCAGGTCAACCACATCATTCATTGCATCAAAGTAATCAGTTTTTCCACTCCAGTTTTCAATTTCTTCTATCCCATATTTTTCTATAAAATCTTTTGAAATTTTTCTCAACGTTCTTTGCACGTTCACGCCTTTAGAACTTTCATCATAAGTGGCAAGATATATCAAATTGGGAACAGAAATATCTTTCAAAAACGATAATTTTAACTCCGTATTCAATAAACGTAATTCTTTAATCGGGCCAAAATTATCAAATTCCTCTGAAAATGAATTTAAAGCGGATAAAAATCCCGTCATCATGATGATATCATTATTTTGAGTGAACACCTGGGAAATTGTATTATCCGAGTTCTTAAAATGTGTGGAATATAATGGCAACCCATCCTTTATAATGATGATGTCCCTTATCATAATACCTCAATATGAATATTCATGGTTTATTATGATCGAATTAGTTCTTTTTATATTATTTAAATAATATCTAGATATTGTTTTAGAAGAATGTAATATGCTCATAATATCATTTTAAATCATTAATCAAGTATTACTTTGCTATAAAGAGCCAACATTATTGAGAAAATTAGTGCTGATTTCTATTGAAAGCAATCATACTATCTGCGGGATTTGGTAAGAGAATGCTACCATACACTGCAACTTACCAAAAAAGCATGCTTCCTATCCTTGGGAAACCCCTATTGGAATATATCATTACAGGATTACTCCACGCAAATTTAAGAGAGATTATTTTAGTTGTAGGGTATAAGAAGGAGCAGGTAATGAACTTTTTTGAAGATGGCTCCCAATGGAATGTCCATATTGAATACGTAGAGCAGAAGAAATTAAATGGAACGGGAGGCGCCTTATTATTATGTGAAAAATTAGTAAAACAGGATCATTTTTTCGTTTTATGGGGGGATGTTTTAGTTCCATACAAGATCTACAAGTGGGTGCATGATTATTTTAAAAAGGAACATCACGATTTCATTTTGGTTTCCAATTACATGGATGACATATCCCAAGGTGGTGCGATTTATTGTACTGGAGATTATTGCATTGAAATTATTGAAAAAGATCCTAAAGCCCAACATGCCACCCGACTTAATAATTGCGGAATCTTTATTCTTTCAAAAGAAATCTTCGACGTGTTAAAACAATTATCACCTACCAAACGAGGTGAGCTCGAACTCCCCTCTGCAATTAATTATGGTATAAAAGAAAAAAACTGGAAGGTACGTGTATTGAAGCTAGATGAAAAGGTATTTCGAGGAGATTTTGGAAATAGGGATGTCTATGAAACAGTAAAAACCAATCCTGATTTGCTTAGAAAATTAGAGAATTAAACGATCAAAAAATAATTTCTAGCTATATTCTAGAGTTCTAGAATTATTTACAAAATTTTTTTAAACAATCGTAAAGTTATAGATTTTAATAACAAAAAAAAATGTGTGAACAAGAAACATGTCACAATATAGTCCACCTAAAAAGATGACCATGATAGTGTCTTTAGCTCTAGAAATTCTTGGTATTGCTATAGCTTCCATAGGAGCCTTTGACCGCGCCATTCCTTTTTTGGCAGAAGTCTTAGGTCAAGCACCTGCTTGGAATGTTGATTTAGCAATGATCATCACCGGTGTTTCCCTAACTGGAGTTGCTTGGTTTATATTCTTCTTAGGAGTTAAACTTCGGGGAGTATAATACTTTATTTAATCAATCCTTTTTTTTATTAATCACTTTTTACTGAGTCATAATCTAAAATATGACAAAAAGAACAAGATAAATCGATTACGAATGAGTCGAATAAAAAGTATAGACATTTTTCGAGGTTTAAGCATCCTATGGATGGTTGTGGCACACCTCCTCGATTGGTGGTTAATCGTTGGAGATAGATGGCTCTTCAATTTAATGTTTTCTATTTTTGACGTAATGGGTGCAGGTGCTTTTTTATTTATTTCTGGAGTTAGTACAGTATTATCGCACAGGAACTGGCAATTAAGGGTAGAATTATCCGGTACTATAAATAAAAGGATGGCGAGGAACCAATTCTTATTCCGCGGCTCTCTTTTATTAATTGTTGCCTTGTTATATAACGTGCCAATAGCAATTTATACTCAAAAACCGTTTGATATATGGATCTGGTATGTCCTTTTAACTATTGGAGTTTCAATATTGTTCTCATGGCCATTTATTAAAATTCCTAAATCATTCCGTATTATCTTTGCAATAATCATTCTCATAGTAAACCAAATTCTATTGGGAATTCTTCTCCCCCATCAATACGAGAGTAATATTTTAGGAATTTTCTTTCACATTTTATACAATGGATATCCCGTAATGGATCCTATTCTAAATTTTTTTCCTTTTTTCTTGATTGGAACGGTAATTGGAGACCTTATTTTCGAGATCTCTCTCTATCAAAATGAAAAAAATAGAAAAAATCTTATAAAAACACATTTATTAATCCCATCATTAATAATTGGCACTATTTGGATGCTCTTTGGTATTTTATTTAAATTTCCCTCGTTTTTAACTACGAGAACCTTCTCTTGGACGCTTTATTCGGCAGGAATTCATGTCTTGTTAATCTCGGTCATGATATATATTGAAGAAACAAAATTAAACAATATTCAAAAAAGCTATAAATTTCTTTTTTATTTTTCCTATTATTCGCTTACTATTTTTTTAGCACACAATCTATTGTTTTTTATTTTTTTGAAAAGGTTGAGTGCTTCAGTAATTTTATTTTTTATTGTAGGAACCATAATTTTATTGGGATTACTCCTAAGATTTTCATATTTTAAGTTTGGGCCGAAGTTATCGTTAAAATCATGGATAAATTTTTTGAGCACTAAATTAGCACAAAAAATTGAAAATTCTTGTCCTTCAATGAATTAGCCATAATTTCAAATCCATGATGATCCTTATTGTTAAAAATTTAGATTCTGCTATTAAATTCTATTGATAGTAATAAAAATTTCTGAGTTCACTCGATAATAAAAACTCATTCTCTCTCCCAGTTTAAATAGCTATTTATATAACCTATCTCTAAATTACTTTTTTTTAAGATGATGCTTTATTTCAAAGGGAATAACCGAACATAATATTTATGATTCTTTATTAATTCAAAATCTTAATCTTAAACATCCCTTCTATTTGGATGATAAAAATCATCAATCTCAAAACTTAATCCTAGCTTCAAAATTATGTTCAGTGTTATTAAATCACGAAGAATACAATGAGTCTTTCAATAATATCTCAAAATTAATAATCCTAATATTATCTGTCCCTCAAATAAAAATAACATCTGATGTCCTAATGGAAAATAAAAAGATGCTTTTCAACGAAATATCTTATGAATTCGATACCATATTGAAAATGGAACGTGGAAGTGCTATAAATAAATACTTTGAATTACTGGAAGAAATACCTAAAGTTATAAAAGCGCTTTCAGATTTAACAAATAAGCAAAAAATAGACTATTGTGATATTGAACGATTGCTCATGAAATTATATATAAAAAATATTCATGACAGGGTTAGTAAAAATAAATGAAATGGATTAAACTATCCATATTATATAAAAAAAATAGCATTATAAATACCTTTTAGCACTTTCAAGCTTTCCCGTGTTTATTGGTTGCTTTTGAATTTTTCCAAGCACGTGTTTTGGAGCAGCTTTAATAAATTCAATGTCAGCATCGAGTGTGTATTCGGGCATTTTTTCTTCTATCCATTTACCAAATTCTTCGGGTTTCACCTTCCCCATATATTCAGAATTTAACGTAATCCACAGTTTAGTAATCGTTCCTGGTACATTCGCTATTGGAGGTAAACCTAATACCGCAACATCTTTAACTGGTTCTAATTTTAAGAGAAACATTTCTACGTCAACTAAATAACTAGGGACAATTTGAAGTTTTATTTCCCCTTCTTGTTTACGTTTAGTCAATGTAATCGTGCCATTCTCATTCATGTATCCTAAGTCTCCGGTACATAACCACGTTCCATCATTAAACTTTTTCAAGACACTTCGTGTTGACTCAATATTTCCTAAATATCCATCCATTATTTGGGGTCCCCTAACACAAATTTCACCAATATGTTCTTTTCCGAGATTATCTTTTGGTCCCCCTTCAAAATCGAGTGGATCGAAAATACCCACATCCGTGCCTGGAAGAGGCAAGCCCGAGTTAATTACAGGTTTATCAATCTCTAAATTCCCAATACTAATAACAGGACCGGCTTCAGTCAATCCATAACTTTCAAGAAGTTTGCCTCCCATTACATTCTGAAATACCTCTTTTATATCAGAATAAAGAGGAGATCCAACTACGACTCCATATTTTATTTTTTTGTTAGTATTAAGATCAACAATTTGACCAACATTTTCGATTATCCCCCTAAATATCCGATCAGGACCAAATAATAGTAACCCTTTTACCTCATTTATATAATGAATTTCTACGAGTAATTGCTCGGCTGAAGGTTGCTTTGGAAAGAGCATCACCCAACCACCCAATGCAATCGTTGCATTCATTACACAAGTTATTCCAAAAGGATTATATAACGGAATTATTCCGAGGTTCCCGATTCCCAAATTAGCCTTTCCAAACCATGTCCCACATTGTAAAGCATTCGATACTAAATTAAAATGCGTTAACATGCATATCTTTGGATCATCTGTTGAACCTGCGGTAGATATATATAGCGCAAGGTCATTCCTTGAAGATATTGGAATAATAGGCAACTGGATCAAGGATTTAGCGAGATCTAATAAACGAATAGCGTTAGGAAAATCTACTAGCGAAAGCGGAACCTTTCCATATTCTCTTTGAACCTTTTTTTTATTTTTTACAAAATCCAAAAGCCCCGTATATATCAAAAAATCGATTTTTATTTGAGATATCAATGGCCTCATTAAACTTTTCCATAAGATATTCATTATGATGATAGTTACCGGTCGCGTTATCTTGAGAATTTTCAAGATTTGCCCTTTCTTGAGATTAGGATCGATCGGAACTACGATAACTCCAATTTTCATGCATGCATAGAAACTAAGAATATATTGAAAGCAATTAGGCATTATAAGTGCTAATATATCGCCTTTTCTCATTCCTAGAGTGTAAAAAGATGTTGCCAGGGCGTCAATATAATTTCCTGCCTCATCGTACGTCATTATGGTATTGTAAAATGCCATGAAAACTTTATTAGGAATTTTCATTCTTTGGCTCTCAAAAAAATCTCCACATGAAATTTCCTTAAATTCAATGTTCTTTGGGCAATTTTTTGGCCATAATTCCTTAAACCAAGGTTTATTTTCATCCACTTGCCATGTCATTTTTTTCACTAAAGGACTATTTTAAAGGGAATCTATAAATGAAAGCCAATAGTGCTTTAATAAATCTTCAATCACAATAATATTTATTTTTATAT
>DXJM01000269.1 GCA_019057355.1 Promethearchaeota archaeon
ACTAAAAGATCAAAACAATATTTGTTTTTTTCTTTAAATATAAACGATTCATAATTAGCTTTCCTTAATAAGATGCTAATTTTTTGAATGATATTTTCAACAAGCACTTTTCTACTAGTATAAAATCACGTGCAATAAAAAAAGGTTACTTTTAAGTCTAACATGATTCCTTTTACACCGAATTATTCCCGAGTTTATTGATATTTATAATAGGGTATACTTTTTTATTGCCTTTTCATGCATTATAATCTCATTTAGGTTAGGTTATTAAGCTTTTTCCATTTTTAGATCCACAGATAGAATTTTTTTTATAACTTGTTTAATTTAAAAAATTACTTAAAAGAACATTTGAATAAATCAAAAAAGATACAATTGAAAGTTGATTAGATGTTAAAAATAGACAGAGCTAAATTTGATCCTATCGAAAAATCGGATTTTCCTGAAATAGTAGAAAGAAAAGGAATTGGACATCCCGATTCTGTTTGTGATGCTGCGGCTGATGCTTGTTCTAGAGCATTATGCAGGTACTATTTTGAAAACTTTGGACGATATTATCATCACAACGTGGATAAAGCCGCTTTAGTAGGGGGTATTTCCAAACCCGAATTAGGAGGGGGCTTAATAATTGAACCAGAGTATTTCTTAATTGTGGGACGTGCCATTAACCAGATAATGCGGGAAAATAAGTTAGAATATATTCCAGTTGCCCCGATTTGTCTTGATGCCTGCCGACAAGTAGTTGGGAATGTTTTTAGGAATATAGATATGACCTCAAACAACCACATTCAATTTGATTACGCTGTTCGTCCAGGATCCATAGACCTGACGGGAGTTTTTGAGGAATCAGACGCAATGGAACAAATTCCTTTAGCAAATGACACGAGTTTTGGAGTAGGTTATGCTCCTTTTTCTGATGTGGAAAAAATTACATTAGAAGCGGAAAATTTGCTTAATTCTGGTGCCTTTAAAGATAAATGCCCTGCTTCAGGCGAAGATATTAAAGTAATGGTACAACGCGTGGATAAGAATGTTGATATTACAGTCTGTGGAGCCATGGTCAGCAAATACTGTAACGATAAGGATGCATATGTCAATGCAACAAACCAGATGAAAGATGCCGTGTTAGATCTAGCCGTGAAAATTATTCCCGAAAAAAATTGTACGTGTTCAGTTAATGTTGGAGATAATGTCGAGGCTGGACTTCTTTATTTAACCATAACAGGTACTTCTGCCGAAGCAGGAGATGATGGGGAGGTAGGGAGAGGAAATAGGAGCAATGGATTAATCACCCCTTGCCGTACCATGTCATTGGAAGCCGTCTGTGGAAAAAATCCAATAAATCATGTAGGAAAGATATATAACGTGCTAAGTACGGAAATTGCCCGAGAAATAGTTGAAAAAGGTCAAGGTGATATAATTGAGGCACATGTCAAATTATTATCCCAAATTGGGCGTCCAATTACTGATCCTTGGGTCAATTCTATAAGTCTAATCCCTGCAGACAATGTAAGTTTTGATAGCATAAAAAAGATTGCTGAAGAGGTTAGTCGTAATAGATTGAGTCAAGAATATCTCATTGATTTGAGAGAACGTCTCATTGCTGGAAAAGTACAGGTATTTTGAGATATTAATCAAGTAGTAATATTTTTCTTTTTATTTCCCTTTTTTTAGTTAGAAATGGCACTATATTATAGGTTATAGACAACAGATTGATAGATAAAAAAGGTGGATGTTCATTGAGTTTGGATAAATGGATAAATTCTGAAAAAAAGAAAGATGATGAAAAATCAATTAAAAAGAAGGATCAGCTAAATGATAAGAAAATAATAGAAAAATCCGCGAAAAATAGGGAAAGTCCATTATTGAAAAAATTTTCCCTCAATTGTGTAAACAAGAACTGTAAGTATCAAAGAATAGTGATGAAAAGAGCACTTAACGAAAAAGATGTGATATGCCCACGTTGTGAAGGAAAAATGAAAATTCACGAAATTCAATGAATTTTTTCTAATATTAAATCTCGTGGAGGAGGAAGATTTTTTAAATCAAAACTTTCTTGGCAATTTGGACAACAATTCTTTTTTTTACTAAATTTTAAAACAATATATCCAAGTCCAAACGTAATGAGTATTAGGATACATAATAATTCATGGTATTTATGTTGAAATTGTCTTCGTCTTAAAATTACATTTGCTTCACAAGTATCGCAATAAACGAGATTTTTTACCATAGATCATGCATTAACAAATAGTATATAAATTCAATACTTACCTGTAAGTTACCATTATTTAATTATTTTATCAACATCAATCATAATTATTATTGCGAATATTTTTTTACATTTCAATAAAAAAATTTTAATATAGATTTGAGTATATTTACATTACAAGGAATTTTTATTATAATGTAAAATAAATAGAGAGGAAACTTGCTTGCCTAAATGTTATCTTTGTGGGGAAGACTTTCATCAAGTTTTTCATTGCCATGGATGTGATCATGATTATTGTGATCTCCATATCAATAATGAGATCCATGGATGTGATTTAATGAAAGAGGAACACATGCATCGACCATATGCAACACCCCAGCAAACATATATTAATGTGGGACCTTCAATGCCACCTAGTGCGAATTATTCAAGCTCTCAACCGCAGTTAATTCAAACTTCAGGGCCAACACGTGGGAGAACTGATGGTTCTTACACGTGGTATCGCTCAGAAATGTCTCTTCCAGAGAATGCATTTTCAATAGATTCCGGTATTGATTTCAAGGGAATCTTGTTTCCTTACAAGTCAGAAATTAGCCATTTTCTAATTGGAGTTGTCATGATCTATTTAATTGGTTTACTGGCATTCTATAACGCACAATTAATAGAATATAACTATGCTTGGGCAATATTCATGTTAGCGGGATTTTATGCCACAGCATTTTTATTTCATGAATTAGGACACCGTCAAGTAGCCAAGCATTTTCAATTCCCAACCAAGTTTAGACTTTTGACATTTGGCATGGTATTAACCTTTGTAAGTTTAACCACGGGATTACTCTTTCTAAATTCATCCATTCCTGCCCCAACTTTAGCTTTACCCGGAGCAGTTGTTGTTTTGGGTTTAGATAAAGTAAGTAAAGAAACAGGCTTGTGCAAGGCTGCTGGACCTTCAGTTAATTTAGTCTATGGAAGTTTATTACTATTCATCTCATTTTTTCTACCATTTTGGCCGTTAAATTTCTTTATTGCTAATGCCGCAAGCATTAATTTTATGTTAGGCATGTTTAACATGATTCCTATCGGTATTTTAGACGGACAGAATATATTTAAATGGAATAAAAAGGTTTATTTTACCTTAGTATCATCACTAGGAATATTGTTAATACTCACCTACCTCTTTATCTATATTCCTGAATTACAACTTTTAATATGGCCTCCACCTTTCTAATTTTTTTAATTATCTATTTGAGTTATTAAATGAACGTACTATTATGAAAACCATCGTATAGAAGGCAGTTTTTTAATACACTGTACGATAATCGACTCTTCTTAAAAATAGGAATATTTTTTTAAAAAATGATTTTCTGCTATGCTTTTAATATATAAAGAAA
>DXJM01000270.1 GCA_019057355.1 Promethearchaeota archaeon
TAATTCTTGACAATGGATGATCCGATTTTAAGAAATTTTTGACAATAGACACTTTTTTTTATCTTTATTATACGTCGTATTTATATCTAAATAATTAAATAACTTCTAAAAACCTTTTTACCTTTTCCATTAATCATAGCCTTTTCTTATTATGCAATCTTTCTTTAGGATTTTGTTTCTATAAACAATTTTAGAACTATATATAATACGTAATATCTTTTAAAAATTTGAATTTAATGGATTCCTGTTTTATATCAATTTAAGCTAATATGTTTTAAAAGCATTTTAAATAAATCAATGATATTATCAGAGTTGTAAATATATCAGCAAAATTTCACCAAAAAAAAGTAAGTTAATTCTCATCTCAAATTGCGATAAACATTTTATTAAAATATTTTTATTTTTTTTTGCTCAAGCTTTTTAAATCTTCTCGAAGTTTTATATCTTGATACTTTTCTGTATTTTTGAGATAATCATTTATGACTTCATTTTCAATGTCCGTAAATTTTTCTTTTAACCAATATATTCCTTTAGAATTGAATGGTATCAATGAGGAGAGAACAAGACCATTTTTTTTTGCTAATTTTTCTGCTCCTTGTTCCCTATCTAAAATAACAACAATATCCTTACATGTAATGTTTAATTTTCTTTTTGAGGCTTCAACCTTGAGCTGTTCAAGCGCAATGAGCTTGCTATCTAATTTTGTCACTAGGTCATCTACTAAAGCAATATGATCTCCTTCATTTAATAAGCCTTCAACCAAGTTATGTTGTCCATATTCCGATATTTTCTCTTGAATATTATTTATATTCTTTATTCCTTCTAATTTTCTTGTATAACACATGGGAATACGATTCTCTAAAGAAATAGCTGTAGCAATAGGAACTCCTGCAGATGCAATACCAACTATCTTGTCAATAACACTGCATTCTTCTTGAATTAACCTTCCTAAAGCGGTTCCAATTTTTTTTAATATTGAGGGAAAGCTTCCCAGGGGTCTCAAATTAATGTATAATGGACTCCATAATCCTGAAAATAACGTCCATCCCTCGGGTCGAGATTTATACCATGTATCAATCATGTTAGCATCATATAAAGATTCTAAAATTTCTTTACCGAGTTTATCTTTCTCATCATTCCAGTCCATTTCTTCATTCTCCATTCTTTCATTTTAATTTGAAGTTAGCAAACAAATTCACATCATTTTTTTATTCATCTGGAAGTGCGCCCGCATAATTATCAATTAAATCATAGATCTCGTTAATTATGCTTTCATATTTCACACTCGTTTGTTCTTGAGTTCTCATATTCTTAATGGTAATTATTTTTTGCTCCATTTCTTTTGATCCTAAAATTAAAACGATCAAAACTCCAAGATCACTTGCTTTTTTCAATTGATTCTTTAAATTCTTAAACTTATAATCCACAATACAAGGAAAATCTTCTTCTCGGATGATTTTCGCAATTTCATTAGCATATAAAGAGACATCCTCTGTAAGAGGTATGATATAAATAATATCCGTATAATCTTTAGTTCCTGCATAATCTGGAAGAAGATTATACGATTTTAAAAAGAGAGCAAGCATCAGTACACCCATGCCAAAACCAACACCAGATAATTTTTCTTCAGAAAATAAAGAAAGTAAATCATCATATCTCCCACCTCCTGAAAGAGCACGAATATTTTCTGAACCTGTATCGAAAACTTCAAAGACGGTTCCCGTATAATAATCAAGGCCTCGCACTACACTCGAAGAAAAAGAGCAATAATCTGAAATCTTATTAATCTTAATGAGGTCTTCTAATTTCTTTATTTCTTTGTATCCTTCACTTTTATAAAATTCTTCGCTTAAATTCTCAAAAGAATTCAGAAGATCCTCAACATTTTTACTGGTTTTTAATTTCATGATTCCTTGCAAGGTAAATGCATCTTGAAAGGATTCGGATGCATACTTTTTAAATTCATTATCATCCATTTTTTCAGACTTGTCGATGGTCTTGTATAAAAGGGGCATTTTATCTTCAGGAATTCCAAGCACTACCCTACATATGGCATCAACAAATCGCCTGTTATTGTAAAAAATTTGAAATTGCTTGGATGTTGCTCCATAGCAAGTAAGAATACTGATAATAATATTAAACATTTCAATTTCAGCCTGAAGGCTGTTTTCACCAAGAATATCGAAATTTATCTGGCGAAAACTTCTCATCCTTCCACGTTGCGGGCGCTCGTACCTATAACAAGTTGGAATCGAGAACCACCTGAGAGGTTTTTTAAATTCTTGCAAACGGCTAGCCACCATGCGAGCAAGTGAGGGGGTAATTTCGGGTCTTAATATGAGCCGTTCCCCCTTTTTTTTCTCAACAATGAAAGACTGTTCATTAACTAACTCGTCAGAGGATTTTGCTGCAAAAATCTCTATTGGTTCTAACAAGGGCGTGTCATATTCCTCATAACAATAGAGGTCCGCAACATCTCTTACAATCCCTTCAATCCACTGAACTTCTCTCAACTCTGAAGGGTAAAAATCTCTCATGCCCCTCAATGGGTTTTTAGAAAATTTTCTCGACATTAATAAATATATATGAACTGATTTAAATTAAGTTTCTAGCATTCCATCTGATAAAAAAATCTAATTAGAAAAATGACCACTTGATTGATACTAGAAAATAAAACCTTTAAAAATAAAAAAAAATAATATTTAGTCAAATAATTATACTAATTATTTTTATTGAAATAAGGATTTTATCAACTCAAATTAATAATAGATTCATATAAATTATTGATTTAAATTCATCATGAGCTCAAAAGAACTAGATAAATTTTTTGATAAAGGTATTGGAGCATTTGAGAAAGGCGATTTTAAAAAAGCACTCAAGATTTTTAATAAGATCATCAATAAAAACCCAAAAGATTCAAGAGCATGGAGTAATCGAGGAGCATCATTATTAAATTTAGGAAAATTTGAAGAAGCAATTAAAAGTGAAAGCATCGCGATTCAAATCGACCCAAATAACGCTTTTGCTTGGTTTAATAAGGGAGTATCGCTTAACGAGATTGGAAAGTACGAGGAAGCCATAGAATGTTATGAGGAGTCTCTAAAAATTAATCCCAGTTTTCAAGAAGCAAAAAGACTCAATGAAACGTTATTATCAAAATTTAAGGCAGAACAAACTCCTGAGAAATATCTCGAAGAAGAAACCATAGTTGAAGAAAAACCTAAAGAAGAAGTTATTGTCGAGGAAAAAGAAGATGATGTGATGGTTCTAAGCGGAGAAATGAGAATTGAACCGATTAAAGAGATGGATTTTGAGATAGACACCCATCCAAAAGAGCTTTATTCTGCGTATAATAGAGGACTCGAACATATTGAGAATAAACAATTCAATGAAGCAATAATAGATCTTAATGAAGTCTTAAGTATTGATGATACATTTGCACATGCGTGGTATAATAAGGGATTAGCTTTATTAAGATTATTAGACCATGAGGAAGCTATTTACTGTTTTGATAAGACGATTGAAATAAACCAAAAAATAGTTTCTGCATTTGCAGGTAAAGGCGTTGCACTTGCTGCAAGTGGGAATTCTAATGATCTCAAAAGAGCAATAAAATACTATGAAGAGGCAATATTCCTTAATCCTACGGATTATAAAGTATGGGTTAATAAAGGACTTGCTTTAGCAAAATTAGAGAGGCATGAAGAAGCAATCTTGAGTTTTAATGAAGCGCTAACGTTAAATCCAAATATAGAAGATGGATGGGCTGCAAAAGGGGTTGCACTCGCAAAACTCAAGAAACATGAAGAAGCTATTAAATGTTTTGAAGAATCGTTAAAAATAAATCCAAATTTTAGAATAGCTAAAAACTACATGGCTGTTGCCCTAAACAATCTTAAGAATGAAATTTTGAATAAGGAAACATCATGAATAAAACGGAAACCATCGAGAATGCGCCTTTTTTCAAAAAAAGGATTCATGAAGGATGAGTGAAATGACGCTACGTGATGCGATGAGTTGGACCTTAAAAGGGGAGCATCTTTTTGAGGAAAATAAGTTTGATAAAGCCGTTAAATGTTTTGATGAGGCTCTTAGGCTCAATCCAAATATTGAAATAACATGGGTAGGACGCGGTCTTGCATTATCTAAACAAGGATTGCATAATAATGCTTTACAGAGTTTTTATAAAGCTTTACAGATCAAGCCTAAATCCGTTGAGGCGATGAATGGAAGAGGTCTTACACTCTTACAGCTTGAAAAGTACAAAGAAGCGGATGAATGTTTTTTAGAAGCTCTTAGAATTGCTCCAAAAAACTCTAAATTATGGTACAATCGAAGTCTTGCGTTGAAAGGATTAAAAAAGGATAAAAAGGCTAGAAAATGTCTTGAAAGGGTAAAACAAGGAATTTAATTGCTTTATCACATTTTATTTTTAGCATCCCCATCTTTATTTTAAGTCTCTCCAAGCCAAGAGGTCATCTATCTTGGATACGTTCATTATTTTTAAATAAGCTTTTTCTAAATTGGATGATCCCGCGAAGCTAATGATCTCTTGAGGAGAACCTTCAGCTTTAATAATCCCTCTATCAATAATTCCAATCATGTCACATAATTCTTCAGCAATATCAAGTAAATGGGTACAAATAAAGATGGTCTTGTCTGCTTTTTTAGCCAGATCTAAGATTAGATCTTTGACCATTCTAGTAGTAGCGGGGTCTAAATTAGAAGTGGGCTCATCTAGAAAAATTATTTTAGGATCTTGAATTAAAGTTGAACAGAGACAGACTTTTTGTTTCATTCCACGAGAATAAGTATCTAATAGATCATTTTCTCTTCCTTTAAAATCAAATAATTCTACTAACTCTATAATACGTGAGGATAACATTTTTTTTGGAATATCGTATAATTCGCCAATAAACTCTAAAAACTCTTTTGCAGTTAATTTTTGATATAATCCAGGGGATTCGGGTAAGAATCCACATATTTTCTTAACATCAATTCCTTGAGATACGACATCAAATCCCCCAACTTTCGCTGAACCAGATGTAGGTTTTATTATTGCATTTAATATCCTTACCGTTGTAGTTTTACCCGCCCCATTTGGACCTAAAAGACCATAATTTTTTCCATAAGGTATTTTCAAATTAATATTTGAAACAGCTACAAACTTTCCATATGTTTTTGTGAGATTGTCTGTTGATATCGCAAGGTTCTGATAAATTTTAATTCACATCTAGTACAACTTATTTTTGAATGATTAAAGGAACCTAATATTTTAGAATTTTTCGAAATAGAAATCATGGTAATGAAAGATCAAATAAACGGTGATTCTTATTGGAATTTCGCTCCATAATGCTTTATATAAAAATATTAATGTCCGTTTTCTTTTTAAATAATATCTTGATAGATGAAAAGAAAGTCAAAGGATTGATATTTGGAATAGTTTCAGCTATCATCGTAGGATTCCAACCCATCATCATCTCAAGTTGGAAAATAGCAATAAACCTAAATGATTATCCTCATGCATATCAAATACCTGCCTTATACTTGTTTTCTGGAATGACTTGTGTATTTGAAGCTTTACTTTTTTTCCCCCTAATGTTAATAGATCGAAAAAGAATAAAAAATAGTGAAATTATGGGTTTACTCGATACTGAAACTGCGAATTCCCTTCTGAATGGATGGAAAAATAATAAAATAATACTGATTCAAATCGGTTTAACATTTGGTATAGGTCAAATTTTATTCACATCAGGATATTTCTTTGCTGGATCGATAAATGGAGCAATAGCTCAAAAATCAACAGTCCTCTTCTCTTTATTATTTGGATATTTCATTATGAAAGAGAGCATCTCGTTCATGCAAATCATTTTTTCATTGGTTCTTTTTTTTGGTCTAATTTTCACGGTCACGGAAGGTTCTTTCAATATAATCGAATTTAACATTGGAGTGTTATTATTGTTAATTCTTGCTTTTTTTTGGATGTATAATCATGCAATTACCAAAAAATATATTTTAAATGCTAAAAAATCAACTGCCACTCAAATAGTATTTGTAAGAAATGCAATTAGCTCAGTTATATTAACCTCTACATTTTTCTTGTTTTTTTTTCCGAGCATTTCATTCTTGTTTAGAGAACCTCTAAATATTTTTTTTTACATTTCAATGGGCGTGGTATATGGGATAGGTCTCTTTTTTTGGTATAAAGCTCTTTCTTATTTAGATGCATCGATAGCAACAATAATCGTATCACCCACGCCAATAGTAACGGCTTTATTTTCAGTATTTCTCTTAGGAGAGGTTTTTACTATATTTCATCTGGTCGGAAGCATTATTGTTATCTTCTCCATAATCATGATCGTTAGGAATCCTAAAAAGAAAAAAGAAAAAAAGAAATATAACATGAATTAATCTATTTCAAGATTAAATTTACTAAAAATGTCCTTTACCATTCCTTCTATGAATTCTCTGACCTTTAAAACTTCATCCTTGGTTTTAGTCCGATTATCGCTAATCCTACTTCCCTTAATTGCCATTACTTCTGGAGTCCAGCTATATTCGCCATTAAAAGTGAACCATACTTCTTTATAGGCACCTTCTTGACCCCCATCTCTTGCCAATGGTTTATCTTCAATAGCAATTTCAGGATCAGGACAATAACACCAGTCCAATATAACCCATTCTAAACCTCTCTCAGAATCAGCCCTATCAGCTAGATAGATTGTCCAGCCATGCCCACCAAGTTCCTCACCAGGATCAGCAGGAGCTTTGGGATCAGGTAAGACCGCCCCTCCTACAGTTTTTATCCTCCAAGAAGGTATTCCGGCATTTAAACACAAGCCTGAGATGAGAATTGCCCCATCCTCACAGTCGCCGACCGTAGATTGGATTGATTCAAACGGAAATTGCCAAAATTCAACACAATCAGAAGATTCTTCATCAAATTTATACATCAAGAAGTCACAAACGAATTTCTGGCAAGCTAAGGCTGTAGCATTGCATGTATCTTTTTTAAGCTTAGCTTCTTTGATGACATGTCTTAATATTTCATCATTATCTTTTATAAAGGCTTTAACATCCACGTCAATTTGTTTATGATATTCCCTCCCACGAAGTGCCCTTCCTGTATAGATTATAGGTTGCTTTACCCATTTATTATTCCAATAATCTGGCCCGTACTTGCCATAATCGGGTTTTTGTACTTCTGGTTTTGCGGGATTTTTCGGCTTTTTAGGAGTCCAAACCGGACCAAAGGGAAGTATTGGTTCGTCAGGTTCTTCGGAATCTTCATTTTTCTTTCTTTTTTTTGGAGGTTCTAATATTTTAGCTTTATTTATCCAATCATCTACGTTTTTTTGATTAGGAACGTTTTTTGTCACGTTTGGATTGTTTTTGGTAAATTCAATTATTTTTAAATGAGTGCTTTTGGAACTCCTGAGAGCAAACTCTTTTACTGAATCTATCCCGATCTGATTCAATAAATTTGCTTGTTCCGGATTAATTCCTTCTATTCTCATCAAATCAGCATGTTCTTGCCACGTATCAATCGATTTTTCTGGAATACCGGTTTCTTTTGCTAATTTTTTTATTTGAGTTTTAGTGAGAGGTAAGAGATCTTCAACCGATAAAATGCCAGCTTTTTCCATTTTTTTTGCATTAGTAGCGTCAATTCCTATGATTTCGATTAATTTCATTTTTTTAACTCTCTTCCTAAAATCTATAATTTTATAAGTTATTAGGAAAATATTCTTTTTATTCTATCTCTTCTGGTTAAATAGTCTTTTTGATCTATAACCTTAACCTATTTTAATAACTAAAAAAGGTAAAATTTAATTCCCGATTTTATATAGTAATATTAGTATTCTAATTATA
>DXJM01000271.1 GCA_019057355.1 Promethearchaeota archaeon
AGTTCAAGTTATAGTATTAAAAAAAAGAAAATAAAAGAGCAATCTCCTAGCTATAAAGAACCTATTATCGAAAAACGTTTAAAATTAGGGAAGATAGAAAATAAAAGTATTAAAAAATTAATAAAATCTCTGAGAAAAGGCAATGAAGAATCTCGAAAAAGGGTTAAAAAAGCTTTAATTGCGTTTGATAAAGAAGCAGTTGATATCCTATTAACTGTTCTTAAATATGAGAAAAATAAAATTGTGCAAGCAGAAGTTTCAGAAATATTAGGGGTTATAAAGGATAAAAGGGCCGTATTGGGGCTTATTGATTCCTTATCAGATGATTATGATAAATTAAGAGAAAATGCAGTAATCGCATTAGGAAATATTGGAGATCCTGGAGCTATCTTTTTCTTAATTCAAAAATTAATTGACCAAAATCGTCAAGTAAAAAAAAAGGCGGCGAAAGCACTTAATAACATTTTAGACATTATTATAAAGGATGAACTTAATGAAGGTTCTTCAGAAATTTTAAAAAAATTGGGAGATGAGAAATCAATAGAATATCTTATTCATGCTCTAGAAGATGATAATTATAAAGTGCACAATAAGGCAAGAGAAGCAATAGATAAAATATTGAATTTAACAACAATCGAAGAATTTTCAACGTACAATAAAAGAAAACAAGATAATATTCAAAACCTCATCCAAATAATTATTTCAAAAGATCAAAGTCAAGTTAGCAAAGCAGCATGGTGTTTAGGAAAAATTGGTGATCCAAATGGTGTTTTGCCTTTAATATTACTTTTAAAAGATAAACAAGTTCAAGGAAGAGATCTTGCTGCGGAAGCTTTAGGTCTTATTGGAGATACCAGGTCTTTAGTACATCTTATTAGAACATTAGATGATGATCAAAAGACAGTTAGAAAAGCATCAATTCAAGCACTTCAATTAATTAACGAGGAACATGGATTGGTAGTGATAACTGATATTTTTAAAAATAACAAATTATTAAATCCTATCGAATCGAAAAGTAAAATTCCTGCAGTACCAGAAAATTTAGCTGTAAAAAAACTTGGTCTTCTTTTAGATGAGAAAGATGTCAACACTATTGAGAATACTATATGGGGTTTGTCGAAAATAGGTAGTTCCCAAGCTTCTGAGTATCTGATAAATAAATTGAAAGATAACTCCTTTGCATTTAAAAAGGAATTGATTGTAGAACTTGGAAATATTGGAGATTCTAAATCAATTCTGCAAATTTTAAAATATTTGAATGATGATGAATTACTTTTGGCAGATATTGCGAGAGATGCCCTCAGAAAACTAAAGCGTAAATGGGGTTTGGAGCCTTTTATAAAGGAACTAAAGAATGATGATGAATTAATCCGTAGTAAGGCTTTAGATTTTATTAAGACAACTAAAGACAGAGCGATCATTCCAGCTGTTAAAGAAATTTTAAAAGAGGATAAAAATGAAAAAATTAGAGCAACAGCCGCTTGGACTATTGGTTGGACTAAGGATCCCTCTGACATAGACTCTTTAAATCATGCATTATTACACGATTCTTCAGAAATTGTCCGGGCAGAGGCTGCATGGGCATTAGGATGGATAAAAAGTAATAAATGCATCGACATTTTAATTAATGCATTAAATGATGAATCTGAAGTTGTTAGAAGCGCGGTTATAAGGTCTATAGGTAAAATAAAAGATATTAGAGCCGTACCGGATTTAATTAATGCATTAAACGATGAAAAAACCTACATTCAAGCAGAAGCGGCAAAAGCGCTTGGAAAGATACGAGATATAGGAGCAACGGAAGCATTATTAAATAAATTAAAAGAGACAAAGGAAAATATAATAATCGAAGAAATCAACAACGCATTGGAGAAAATTGAAGCTGATGCGACTAAAATAGTCAAAACAGATTCAAAAATGGCAGAAAAAGCCCTTTCTAAAATAAAGGAAGAGATGGATGTTATAAAAAAATAAAATAAAATAAAATATCCTTAAAAATAGAAATTGCCTTATATTTAGCTTATTTTTTTTTTTCCAAAATTGAATAAATTTTTCTTTAGGATAAGTAATTTTTAAATTAGTAGGTAATGAAGGTTCTTTATAAAAAAAATCTGGTAAACAATTCATTTTACTTGTTATCCCTGCGTTTTCGTTGAATTTTAATTCGAGTTTGATTATATTTTTACCCAATTTAAATAGACCGTCTTGATCTAGATTTGTTCCATACATTGCATTTAGAGCACTTGCAATAATCATTAAATTTTCATAACTTGGTCCGATAAAATAGCAACATCCCATTGAATCTAAAATTGAGATATAGATTTGTAATTCAAATGATAAATTCGATTTTCTTGAATTTTCTGTTAAATCACCATATTCATAATTTATTCTTGCTTTTCTTCCTGCTACTGCGGGTCCAGCCGTATGATCTGCACCCATAGGGGAGGTCGCATAAGTAATGCTCATTGCTTTAAATACTCTGGGGTCGTATCCTGAGATTCCTTGACCTTTTACATGAGGTATGCGAGTGGCATTTAGAAGTTCACCAATGTGTTTAACTCCATTTCCAAATAAATTTCCCCTTTCCGTATTATTTCTAATTTCTTCATCTAATATTTCAATCACTTTTTTTGCATCACCCCATTCAATCTTATTGCAATCCATTGCAACGCCTATAGTTCCGCCAAATTCAATCGTGTCTATACCCACGTCATCAGAATAATGATCTATTTGAGCTAGTTTATCTAAATCGTTAATCATTAAATTTGCTCCATTTAATGCTATCGTTTCATATTCTAAACTCGAAGTAACATGATTACCATTTTCATCTACAATATAATTAGAACATCTTATTACGCATGTCGGACTGCATGGTAATTGATTTTTTCCTTTTCTCAAGAGTATCATTTCATGTAATTTTTCACCTGAAATCTCATCAACATCCTGAAAGGATCCTTTTCTAAAGTTTTGAGTAGGAAGACCTCCTAAGATGCTCATCGGTTTAGTTAATGAGGGGGTTCCATAAATAGAAAACACTTTCTTTGTTTCTATTAATGTTTTTGTAAATTTTTTTGCTATTTCCTTGAATTTTTTTATATCAAAATAACTAATTTTAGGTGTTTTTGATGGTATGACTATAATAGCTTTAATTTTTTTCGAGCCCATCACGGCACCTAGTCCTCCTCTTGCGGCATGGCGACTTGGAAAACCCTCTAAATCATTTGCTGCGATACTAGCAGCTCTCATCATAAATTCCCCTGCAGGTCCAATTGATAGGATTCCAATATTATTCCCATATTTTTTATATAAATTAGAATGAAGGGCATAATTTCCTAATCCTTTAAACCCTTCAGCAGACTCTAGTTTGATACCATTATCATCAATCAAGACAAATTTAGATAGTGGAGATTTGTTTTCTAAAATAAGTGCCCGAACTTGATGTAAAGCAAGCATCATCGAGAAACGTCCTCCGACATTTGCTTCCTTGATTCCGTTAGTTAAAGGACTTTTCGCGCCAATAGATGCCCGCGCAGAACAAGGAAAGGAACTTCCAGTCAGTAGACCACTTGCAATAATGAGTTTATTTTTCTTTCCGAGAGGATAACATTTTGGGGGGACTTCATCATGTATTATTTTCGAAGTGAGTCCTCTCGCTCCCATTAGGTACGAGGAAAAATCAGAGGTAATCTTTTCTTCTTTTATTAAACCATTTTTCAAGTCAATTCTAAGTATACGCATGATATCTAAGATTATCTGAATTTTTTTTTACATTATTGAAGAGTTAAATTCAAAATTTATCCCAATGTACTATTTTCTCTAAAGATTTTCGATCTATTATTTCTTCTTTTTCTTTTATTGGATATCCTAAAGGAGTTAAAGCAATAACTCGATATTTCATAGGGATTTCTAAAATTTCCTTAATTTCTTCTTCTTTAAAATAGCCGATCCAGCACGTTGCCAAGCCCTCAGCAGTAGCTGCAAGGATTAAATGTTCGAAACATATGCCAAAATCGACAGTAAAATATTTTAATCCATTAATATTAATCCCTGAGTCCTTTTCATTGATACAGCCAACAATGAACATTGGTGCCTCCGCAAATTTTTGCTTCTGTCCAATAGCTTCCCATATTGCTTTAACTTTTTTCGAATCTTGAACAATAATGTAATGTATTCCTTGCATGTTAGCCCACGTTGGAGCTAAACGTGCCGTTTCTAAGATTTTTTCAATTTTATCTTTAGCAGGCATTTCAGGCTTATATAATCTATAACTTCTTCTTTTCTTTACAACTTTATAAAAATCCATCCTCTCACGC
>DXJM01000272.1 GCA_019057355.1 Promethearchaeota archaeon
AATAACAACTAAAAATGTATAAAATATTTACAGACGATAAAGCTAGGATTTTTTCATTGATTTTAATAAGGTTTTTATACATTTTTAGTTGTTATTTTCCTGTCTTTCCATAAATAAGTCTTAATTTTCTTTTAACATGTATAATGAGGAATTTTTCCGAACTTCGATTTCCGATATATTTAAATAGGTTATTCGATTTATGATATATTGTAAATAAATTTTTTTTAAAAAAAAATGGAACATATTAAAATGGTGCAAGTGGGACTTAAAAATGTTTTTTGGTAAGCGATTTTATGGTCATAGGATGAAGGGTTTATCAGGTTTGGATATATTAGTGCTATCAATGATTAAAAATAATCCAAAAATATCTGGTTATGAGATTAACCAAATGATTAACGAAAAATTTAAAGGCATGTATAAGGCATCAGCAGGTACTATATATCCTCTTTTAAATCGCTTAACGGAGAAAAATTATCTCGAAGCTGAAGAAATCTCAGAACATGGGCGTTATAAAAAGGTATATACAGTAACTGAAGAAGGTTATGAAAGATTAAAAGAGATTTTAGAGGGAAATCTGCGTTTATCAATTGATACGTTAGGTGATTTCGTCAACACAGTAATAAAGGCGTTTCCAGTAAAAATTAACTTTGATGATTGCTTTTCTGGATGGGCAACACACGATTTCGTTGAAAAAATGGATATTGATGAGGAAATGTATACGTTGAATAATATTGAGAAAATCAAGAGGTTTCTTGAGCGATTGGAGGCAGGCAAAGGAAGAGCTCAGAGAAGGATAGCACGTATCGATAAACAAATTGAAAAATACCAAGCATTACTAAAAAAAATAGAGGAAGAAAGGAATAAAGCAAGACCCATAGAGATTATTGATGATGATGATGAATTTGATAACTTTTAAGATATGTTCTAACAACTTTAAAAAACAACAAAAACAAAAAAAGAGGAAAAAAATATGAATAATGAAAATTGTTATGGAAGCCACGGAAGGACGCATGCCAAGGCGGCGCATCATGGTTATCGCCCCCACGGATTTGGAGGATTTCCACCATTTATGGATAGGGAATGGAAAGCTATTGCTAATATGGCCTGTAATTTTATGGGGGGATTTATGAACCAATATAAAGGATGGATACCATATAACTTGGAAGACAAGGGAGATCAATATCTGATCTTAGTTCCATTATCAGGTCGCACGAAAGAAGATGTAAAGCTTTCTTTAATAAACAATACCTTAAACATCATTGCCACGAAACCTAAATTTACTGAAGAAAATGAAAAAGAGAAAAAAGATGAAATTCCTTTTGTAAAAAACTTCTTTACGTTTAATGACGTGAACCTTGATATTCCTTTACCTGATGATGCGGACCATGAGTCCATCAAATCCATAATGCAAAATGGGCTTTTGAAGGTAAAGTTAGGGAAAAAACCTCCAATAAATATCAACATCAACGTGGAAGAAAATAATTAATAATAAACGAGTTGAGTACTTTAGAATTAAATAGCGCATCCTTGAGCAGTTGCGAACTTTAAAATTCTAAAGCACCCAAATATTATATTTTTTTTTTGCTTATATATTTTTTAAAATGCATTTTTTATAATATTACAGGGCGATATTGTTATTGATCGTTATTTTGAACGGATGATACACTTAAGCCTATAAATTTAAATAAAACAAGTTTTATTATTTAAATTGACAATGTCGAAAGAGAACGATAGGGAACATGAAATTGATTTAGTAAATATTGACCTTATTATTAAAGATTTGAAGCAATCTTTCGATAGTCTTGAACATGGTAATCTTGAGCAAACTCAAGGCTTTCAAATACAATTAGCAAAAACCATTACATCGCTGAGATTACTAAAAGTTTCTAAGATAGAAGAAAAAACTCTTGGATCAAATAAAGAGGAAGATGAAACATCTAAAAACTTCCTAATAAATCAATTGGATTATTTTCTTTATCTATTGGACCAATTAGATGGTTCTGGAATTGAAACTCAAAAGAAAAAATTTGATTTAATTATCAAAATTGCTCAACTAAGGGAAAAATTGCAATTATTTGAATAATTACACTAACCTGAATTATTTAATTAGCATTTCAGCTTATGATGAGGGCTTTAATATATTTTCTCAGTTTTATTATATTTCTTGGATTCATTCTATTTGTATCAATCACACGATCAGCAATTTTTTTGTAAAATAATCTTTTTTCTATAATGTGATAGATACCTACTTCAATTATTAACCCTAGCATGGCAAAAAGCGTTAACCATTCAGTCAGTTTTGCCATTCCAAAATCAAATCCTGTAGAAAAGGGAATTATGACACCAGTAATTAAGTGAAAACAAAAAAAAAAGGTGGTGATGAAAGAAAATAAAGCTTGAATTTTACTAGTTCCCTTAGTAATTAAGATCAAGATGGCATATAAGATGCTTGATATCAATCCACTAATAAAGAACGTAAATGCAGCAACAGCATGAAGAATTCCAATATTATAAGGAAGGAAAGCAACGAGAAATAAAGCTGAACATGTACAAATATTTGATAGAAAAAATAGGTTAATTATAACTTTATTACCTCCTCTCTTGCGGAATTCTTTTATATAATACATGTAAAATAAAAATAAAAGAACGCTAGTAATGCTGATTCCAATATTAAATACGATACTTGAACCATTCGGACCCGCTCCCAAATGGCTGATCCAATGAGTGAAAATTGTAAAGGAAGGTTCAACTGAAACGTACAAGAAGAAAGATATAAACATGGCAATAACACTAATAATTACCGCTGCGAATCCAAAAGAAGGTGCTGGAACTGCATGATAAAGCGGATCTATGTGATCCAGAAAAATATCAAGCTTTTCATCAAAAATTTGAAATTTATTGCACTTTTCCATTTTATATAATCACCCCTCTTTAGGATAATACAGCTCATACCCATGAAATAAATCAAAATACCTCTTGAAAAAATCATGGTTTTTAAAGGGTTAAGTGTTGCCATAAAACGAACAAATTTCTAAACAAAAAAGTTCAAAAAATGAAAGGGTATTTTTTGAGGTTAAAGAATACCTGCAAACGTCGAAATTACATCATTATTAAAGCTATTTTTTCAAATTATTCTTCCAGAACCTTTACGAACAATCGGGGGTCTAAAGATTTCATAAAAATTCCTATCATGTTATTACTTTCATTATAGTCATGTAGCGTAGAATAAAGAGGAAGACATCTTTAAATAGATCTAATTAAGTTAACTTGATGATTTTTTTTAAATCTATTAGGCCAATTAGATGGTTTAGGGAGGATATAAAATCTATGGAAACAATTGATTTCATCATGAAAATATCTCAATAAGGAGAAAAGATTTGGAATTTTTAATTTAAGAAAAAAAAGGTTTATAGGAATATGGATTTTTTTTGATTGAGAGTTTTGACAAACACCTTCAACTTTATTAAATTTTTTTTGTTAAATTTATTTATATCAACAAAAATATCGACAAATTTTTTATAGAGTAATCTCTTTTTCCTAATATGATAAAATCCTGATTCTATAATTAATGCGAGCATGGCAAAAAGAGTCAACCATTCTGTAAATTTCGCAATTCTAATATCTAAAGCATTAGATAAGCCAATAACAATTGAAATAATTAAATGAGAACAAAAGAATCCTGTAGTAATGAGAGCAAACAAAGCTTGAATTTTATTACTACCTTTAGTAGATAATATTAAGAGTACATACAAAATGCTTGATATCAGGCCACTAATAAAGAATGTAAAAGCCGCAAAGGCATGAAGAGTGATAATCTCATAAGGAAATAGTGCCACAAGAAGTAAACCAAAACAAGTTCCATTATTAGATAAAAAAAAGAGATATCCTAAAATTTTATTTGCACCTCTTTTTCGAAAATCCTTTATTATATACATATAAAAAAAAAATAAAAGAATGCTACTCATGCTAATTCCTACATTAAACACGTTACTTGAACCATTTGGACCTGCACCCAAATGACTGATCCAATGAGTAAAAAATGAAAAAGTGGGATCAACAGATACATATAGAATAAATGATATAAATATAGCGATTGAGCTAGTGAATACTGCTGCAAATCCAAAGGAGGGTGCTGGAACTATTTTATAAATTGGATCGAAGTAATCTAGAAATGCTTCAATCTTATCATCTATGAAATTAAATATATCAAATTTAATCATTTTTTTATCATCCACATTAAAAATTAAACACTTATATCTGCAATTTTAATCGAAATTCACCGGAAAAAATCATAGATTTTAAGCATGCATAGATTTGTTATATAAT
>DXJM01000273.1 GCA_019057355.1 Promethearchaeota archaeon
AAAATATCTTAAAATACTCAAGGAATCAAAGGGGAATTCTTTTTGACTACTATAAAAGAGAAAAAAAAAAAAGATGAAACAAAAGATGGAGAGTATCTAATAACCTACACTCGGCATTTAGAAAAGAGGTTGCGCAATCTAGAGACCGAGAAACAACTATTAGATGCCGAAAAATTAAGACTGGAACAAGAACTGCATAGTTTGAGGAATGAAATCGATAGGTTGAGAGAACCACCTTTAGTTTCTGCTACGGTTATTGATATATTAGACGATAAGGGGCGTGCAATCGTGAAAAGTTCCACGGGTCCCAGTTTTGTTGTGAATGCAAGCAGAAAAGTAAAAAATGAAAAGTTAATAGCTGGTACAAGAGTCGCTCTAAATCAACGAACGTTTGCAATAATGGAGATATTACCAACAAAATTGGATCCCTTTGTAAAAGGCATGGAAGTGATTGAAAATATTCCAGATATATCTTATGCAGATGTTGGTGGACTTGAAGAGCAGGTGCAAGAAGTGAGAGAAACTGTTGAGTTACCATTAAAAAAACCAGAATTATTTGAGAATATTGGAATAGAACCTCCAAAAGGGGTATTATTATATGGTGCACCAGGAACGGGAAAGACATTACTAGCTAAAGCTGTTGCTCACGAAACAGAAGCATCATTTATCAGGATTATTGGTTCTGAATTAGTCCAAAAATTTATTGGTGAAGGGGCTCGATTAGTCAGGGAAATCTTTAATTTAGCAAAAAAAAATGCCCCTACAATATTATTTATCGATGAATTAGATGCAATTGGATCTCAAAGATTAAAGATTGCGACATCTGGTGATCGAGAAGTACAAAGAACCTTGATGCAGTTATTGAGTGAATTAGACGGCTTTGAACTTAGAGGGGATGTAAAGATAATTGGTGCGACAAACAGGGTAGATATCTTAGATCCCGCTCTATTACGCCCAGGAAGATTTGATAGGTTGATTGAATTCCCAGTTCCAAATGAAGAGGCCAGAGAAGCGATTTTTAAAATTCACATGAGAAGATTACACGTAGAAAAAACGATTAATATAAAAAAATTAATATCAATCACTGAAGGTGCTACGGGAGCGGATATTAAAGCAATATGTACAGAAGCGGGAATGTTTGCAATAAGAAAAGATGCAGCCATTATAACTGAAGAGGATTTTATTGATGCGTCAAATAAAGTTCTAAATAAAATAAAAGATACGTTGCAATCCTCAGGATTATATGCTTAATTTTTTTTTCTTTACTCAGATTAATGAATAAGAAAAACTTTTTTTAATTTATATCATAGAGAACTATAAATCAAAAATGAATAGCGTGGATGTTTTAGACCTAAGGAAGATCAAAGCAATTTCAGACTATCAATTTGGACAAGATATTACGGACATTCTTTTTGAAAAAATTGATCATATTCGAATTGAAAGATCAAGAAATACAGATAGAATTAGGCACGTTTATTTCCATGAAGATCTTCTATTGAGTTTCAGGCCAACAAACGGTTTTTTTACATTGACTCATTTTTCAGCAAATAAAATAATAAAAAAAGCATCAACGCCAAGATTGAGAGTTATCGTTTTAACTGAAATATCAGAGTACATTATAAAAGGACGTAATGTATTTTGCAAGCACGTGCTTGATTTAGATAAGAATTTAAGACCCATGGATGAAGTTATTGTGGTAAATCAAGAAGATAAACTATTGGCAATAGGAAGGCTCAAGCTTCCCGCCTATCAAGTACATTATTTTGGTAGCGGAATTGCCGTTGTTGTGAGAAAGGGATTTGATACTAGCTAACATCAATATTAAAGGTTTTAATACAGTGGGTTATTAATTAAATTATAGTTGAATTAAGTGAATATATAAAATGAAATTACCCAAAGAAATACAGAAAAAAGAAAGTAATAAACCAAAAAGACCTCAAGCAGTAAAAAAGCCAACAGGAGGACAACAGTTTGGATCCCGGCAAATGAGGAGGAGAATGCAAAATCAAGGGATTGATATGGACCAAGTTGACGCTCAGAGAGTAATCATAGAAGGTAAAGAAAAAACGATAGTGATTGAAAACCCGGAGGTTGTTTTGATGAAGCAAGCAGGACAAGAAATATATCAAGTTATTGGTACCGCAGAAGAGTACATGCCCGAAGAATTTAAAATTTCTGAAAGTGAAATGGAAGAAGATATCGAGCCTTCAGAGAAATCTGAACAAAAAACCACAATCACTGAGAGTGATATCATGTTAGTCGCAACCCAAGGAAATGTATCTCCTGAAGAAGCTGAAGCGATCTTGTTAGAATGCGAGGGTGATATTGCCAAGTCAATTTTATATATCAAAAATAGGCCGTAAGTATGTATTCATAAAATGAAAAAATTTAAAGTCCTAAATTAATTCACACTTTTATTAAGATTTTCAGAAAAAGATATAAACATGTCAAAAGTTAGGAAAAAAATACCTGCAGGAAGTACTACCTCTATTTCAAAAAGTGATATTCAATTCGAAAAAATAATTCAAATTACAGGGTTTATTTTTCTTCTTGCTTGTCTTTCTTGTCTTGCGATAATAGGTATTTTTGATCTCTTAGATATCATGGAAACAACGGTTTCATTAAATGCGATCTCCTTTGCATTTATTTTATTTACGGGAACAAGCTCAGGGTTGACATTTGGGATGGGGATGGTAATTAAAAACAACCGGGAAAAAAAGCGCAAGGTTTTTTTTGATTGGATGATCGGTGAATTCTTCCTTTGCATAATGGCAATTTTTGCAGTTGGAATCTACCAGTAGTAAGGTTGTATCAAAAAAGCTATTTTATTTAGAACTACTTAGCTTGTAATCATCTCTAGGGGGACTAAAGACATCAATAACTTCTGATTTTTCAATTATGAATGCTCCATGTTTCTCAAATGAATCAAAAGCGTAAGATCCTCCTGTTTCAACTATAAATTCACCTCTCGTTTCAGTAATATATTTAATTTTTCCAGATACAAGATAACCAACTTGTTCTGCTTCGTGTTCATGTAATGGGAGTATAGCTCCTTTCTCAAGAATAAACTGACAAAGCATCATCATATTGTTGTATACTAATGTTTTTCGATAAATCCCTTCTAAAGTTTTTACAGCATCAACATTTATTTCATTGATTGGCCCTTTGCTCGAATTCATATCATTCCCTATAATTTCAATTTTTTATTTATTAATAGTTAATGGATAGTAAATCCAAATAATAATACCTAAATACTAATAATAAAAGATATATTCTTTAATTCTTGGAAAAAAGCGACATTATCCCAAAAATATTTTAAATCAGAAAATTCGAGTACTCCCATGTGAAAAATAATAAAAATACTTCCAATATTGCGTAAAGAAAAACAAAATGGATTTAATTACACGGTAATAGAATAATTTAAATTGAATAAAAATAAAATTTTTATATCAAAAAAGGTAAGTAATGTACCATAATAAG
>DXJM01000274.1 GCA_019057355.1 Promethearchaeota archaeon
AAACTTATTGTAAAGATAAGCTAATATTAAGCTAAAATTTATTTAGTTAAGAATTTTTTATCTAATAACTACAAAATTTCACATCTATTATTAACTCTTAAGCAAATCTTGAAGCGTATGAAAAAATTATTCATTAATAATAATGGGCAAGTTATCCTAAAGGAAGTCAGGAGTCCAATAATAGAAACTAAGGGATCGATTATTAAAACTAGTTATGCTCTAATTTCTTCGGGTACTGAATTATCAGCTATTAAAATGAAACGTATTAGTAATCTTCCAATTATTAAAAAAGCATTGAAATCGAGAGAATTCAGGAAATTAATTATTAAGGAAATCAAAAAAAGAGGAATTATTGGTACTATTAAATTTGGGAAATCATATCTCTTCAAGAAATCCAATGATAAAAATTTTACCCAACCTGTGTCTAATCTCACTCCTATTGGGTATAGCTGCTCGGGATTAATTCTTGATACCAATCTTGATGAATATGAGATTAATAATAAAGTAGCATGTGGAGGTTCTTCTCACGCAGAAATTATCTATTCTCCTAAAAATTTAACTTGTAAAGTTCCTGATAACGTTTCTCTCGAAGAAGCGGCATTTTCTACTTTAGGGGCGATTGCTCTACATGGAGTTCATCGTGCTGATATTAAACAAGGCGAAAATGTAGGTGTTATTGGCACGGGCTTAATTGGATTGATTACTATTCAATTGGTCAAGGTAAGTGGAGGAAAAGTTTTCGCATTTGATTTAATTAATAAACGCTTAAATCTTGCAAGAGAATTAGGTGCTGATGTAATAATTAATCCCAGGTATCATGACACTGAAAATAGAGTTTCAGCTCTTACTTATGGGAAGGGATTAGATTCAATAATAATATGTGCTACGTCAAACTCTCCTAAAGTATTAGATGATGCTGTGGATTTAATTCGGGAAAGAGGAAAAATCGTGATATTAGGCGCTTTTCCCATAGAAGTGAATCGTGCAAAACTCTATTACAAGGAAGCGGATTTATTAATTTCAAGATCCTACGGGCCAGGACGATATGACACTTATTATGAATATGAAGGATTTGATTATCCTAAAGAAAATGTACCATGGACTGAAAAAAGGAATATGGAATTGATTCTAACCTTATTATCAGAAAAAAAGATTGATATTAGACCTCTCATATCCGCAATTATAACTGCAGATAAAGCAAACGAGGCATATGAACAATTAGAAAAGGATCCTATTAATAATATTGCAATCTTATTGAAATTTTCAGATGAAGAAAGATATTTTGACCTTGAACCAAAAACTATGCAACAAGATATTAAAAAGGAAAAATTAAAAATAGGGTTAATTGGATGTGGATCTTTTGCACAAAGCACCCATCTCCCTCTTCTATTATCAAATCCAAACTGTAAAATAAGAGCTATATGTACAGAACATAAAAAAACAGCTGAATTTTGTAAAGAGAAATTTTATCCCGATTATGTTACAACTAACTATAAAAAAATATTAAATGATCCTGAAATAGATTTGGTATTTATCTATACAAGACATAGTTTACATGATAAATTTGCAATAGAAGCGTTAAAACGAGGAAAAAATGTATATTGTGAAAAACCTATGGCATTAACCATGAATCAGTGTATTAACGTATATGAAACGGTCAAAGAAACTGGAAAATTTTACACTATTGGATTCAATCGCAGATACAGCCCTCATATTCAGCTAGCTAAAGAACTACTTAATACAAGAAACAATCCAATCATTATCAACTATAGAATTGCTAGTACTTATATTCCTGGAAATCATTGGATTTTTGATCCTAAGATTGGGGGAGGACCTTTAATAGGAGAATTATGTCATTTCACAGATTTGATTTTGTATCTAATTGATTCTATTCCCATAAGATTAGTAGCAGAAGGAGGAAGTTTAAGTCATAAAAAGATAGATACCTTTGATAATTGTATTGCTATCATAAAATTTCAAAACGGATCAATTGCAAATATTATATATTCTGATTTAAATGGACCAAAAATGGCAAAAGAACGAATAGAGATCTTTTCTGGAGAATCAGCGATTATCATTGATGATTTTAAAAAAATGGAAACCTCTGGTTTTGATGTTGGTAATCTATTATTACCTGAACAAGATAAAGGTCATAGAAATGAAATATTTCATGTCATTAAGTCAAATTTAGAGAGAAATGAACCATCAATCAATGTAGATGATGGTATTAAAGCAATGGATTTATGCTTTAAAATAGTCAAATCGATAATACTTGAAAAAATTATTGATGATTTCTCATAAGCGAGTTGAATATGTCGAAGTGAAAAAATATAAAGAAATAATCAACCCTGTTTATATAAAAAACAAATATGCAGTATTTTCAACGTATAAATATGATTATATTTTTAGAGATAACAATCCAATCTTTTGTGCAGGAATAGTTAAAGATTTTGCGAAAAATGTTTTTAATTTAAACAAAAACGACATCGTTGGCTACATATCTCATGAAAAAAATAATGATATCGTGATATCATCGAATTTAGTTGTGAAATTTCATAAAATAGATCCTAATAATTATTACATAATCCCCTATGCTTCATATGTAATGAATATTCTCAGAAATATAAATCCAAAATTGGGGGATAAAATTGTATTAATTGGATTAAATATTTATTCCCTACTTTTATTTGAGTTAATAAAATTATCTGGGGCGACTGTATATCTTATGAACTATGAAAATTATACAGGTTTTTACAAGCTTAATGAAATACAAAAGCAAAATATCTATAAACTTGGATCTATTCAATCCCCTAAAATACATTTCAATAAAATCCTATTATTTGAAAGATTAGAGTTGTCTCTATTTGAAGAAGTAAATAATTATCTAAAAAATTTTAACACTAAAACCTTATATCTCATAGGAGAAAATCCAAATCTTGATGATAATCTTCTTACAGGAAAAAAATTAATTTTTATAGATGAATTTGATAAAGGATTTAGTGATCCCAGCTATAAATTAGGTGTTAAATATCCACATGCTTATATTAGATGGGACTTCAAGAGAAATCTTGAATATTTTGTATCTCTGATTGAGACAAAAAAAATAAATCTTGATTTTATTAATATAATAAA
>DXJM01000275.1 GCA_019057355.1 Promethearchaeota archaeon
ATACAAAAAAAGGAGCGTAAAATGACAGAATTAAATGGAGACAGTAAAGATCTAAGAATATCTCGTGATAAAGGAGAACAAGGGATTATAGATCGACAAAAATTTATAGAAGAGAGAGAAGTTGATATTGATTGGTTGAAAAAATGCTTATATCCCAACGAGGCTGTAAAGGGAAATATAGAACATTATTTTGGGACAGCAAAGATTCCTATTGGTCTTGCGGGTCCTTTAGTAATTGAAGGAGATCACGCACGAGGAGAATTTTATATTCCTTTAGCTACAACCGAAGGCACGTTGGTTGCATCGTATAACAGGGGAATGACAATAATACGGAAATCTGGGGGGTGTAAAGTGAAGATTTTTGAAGAAGGAATGCATCGAGCACCTATGTTTCGTTTTACTTCACTATTAGAAGCTCAAAAATTTATAGATTGGCTTAAAGAAAACAGAAAGGGAATGGAGGACGCCGTAGCTACTACGACCAGCCACGGAAGGTTGAGTGAAGTTGATATTTATAATCTTGGAAGAACCGTGTATGTTAGATTTGGTTTTTATACGGGCGATGCTGCAGGGATGAACATGGTAAATTTAGCAAGCTATTCAATATGTAAATTCATTCAGAAAACGTATCCTAATTGGATAGCAGTTGAATCATTTCATTTAGCCTCAAAATTTTGTTCGGATAAAAAATATTCTCAAATTAATATTCTAAAGACCAGGGGTAAAAAAGTAACCGCTGAGGTTGAAATTCCTCGGGATATCCTTGCTGAAATGTTGAGAACTACCCCCGAAAGACTAAATTCTAGTTTCATTGATGGAACTCTCAGTTGCATGTATAGCGGAGCAACAAGCAATGGCTTTCATGCGGCTAATGGGTTAGCGGCTCTTTTTATTGCTTGTGGACAAGATGTTGCTAATCTTGCAGAATCACATGCAGATATTTGGGACTTGCGCCTCACAGAAAAAGGTATCTATTTTGCAATCACACTACCATCTTTAATAGTTGGAACCGTGGGAGGAGGGACTAATTTACCTACTCAAAAAGAATGTCTTAATATTTTAGATTGCAAGGGAACAGGGAAGAGCAAAAAGTTTGCAGAAATAGTTGCAGGAGTAGTGCTTGCGGGAGAGATTTCATTGGTCGGGGCTATAACCTCAGAAGAATGGGTAAGTGCCCATGAGTCACTAGGTCGGAATAAAGAATAAAATGCTCTAAAGGATAATACTCTTCGATCCTGATCCTTCTATTTCAATTAGGCAAACTATTATTTCTTCTTTTCTATTGCCTTTTTTAAGATCTTTATGGCACAAAATTCCCCACACATGCTACATGTTCCATCATCATCTATAGAGTGACCATCTCGATAATGAATTTTTCTTGACGTGTCTGGGTCAATTGAATATTTTATCATTTCTTCCCAATTTAGATTTTTTCGGGCACTATCCATTTTAAAATCCCATTGCGTGGCTCGGCTACCATAACGGGCAATATTAACAGCATGTGCTGCTATTTTTGAGCAAATTACACCTCTTTTAACGTCTTCTTTTGTTGGAAGGGATAAATGTTCAGAAGGAGTTACATAACATAAATAATCCACTCCCGCCATTCCAGCTATCACCCCACCAATAGCAGAAACGATATCATCATAGCCAGGAGCAATATCGGTGACAAGAGGTCCTAAAACATAGAAGGGAGCTCCATCGCATAATGATTTTTGCATCTTTATGTTGCTTTCAATTTGATGAGCAGGAACATGCCCTGGACCTTCAACAATAACTTGCACGTCCTTTTGCCAGGCTCTTTTCACTAATTTTGATATTTCAAGGAGTTCATGAACTTGCACGTAATCAGTAGAATCAAATATACACCCCGGTCTCATCCCATCGCCTAATGATATTGTAAAATCATGTTCTCTTGCCATTTCAAGTAAATAATCATATTTGTGGTTAAAAGGATTTTCTTGTTCATTTTCAAGAATCCAGGCTGCAAGAAACGTTCCACCTCTTGATGTTATTCCCATCATTCGAGGATGTTTTTTTAAATAGCTAACAATATGTTTGGTCACTCCAACATGTATTGTAAAGAAATCAACACCTTCTTTAGCCTGTTCTTCAATTACATTAAATAAATCATCTTCATCCATGTGAATAATTGCACCTTTTTTATCAAGAGCCCTCAGTGCTGATTGATAAATAGGAACGGTTCCTAAAGGAACTTTTACTTCCTTTAATATTTTATCTCTAATTGTTTTGATATCTAATTCTGTAATGCCGGTGCTTAGATCCATTATAGTATCAGCCCCGAATTTAACTGCAATTTGCGCTTTTTCAAGTTCACCTTGAATATCGCACACTTTCTTACTAGATCCTATATTAGCATTAATCTTGACGAATAATCCTTCACCAATTCCTATTGGTTTCTCAAAATCACGAACATTTGATTTTGGAATGACAATTCTACCTTTTGCAATACCCCGCTTAATAAAATCAACATCAACTTGTTCATTTTTAGCGACAATATCCATTTCTTTAGAAATTTTCCCATTTCTTGCTTGATTCATTAACGTGGACAATATAAAGAACCTTCAATTAATTGTATGATAACTTTTATTGCTTGCTTAAAATGTAATAACGCAATATACAATTATAATTTTATGGCTTAAAATGAAATTGTTTATTGATAAAGTTTTAAATTTTTTAAAAGTTCAATAAGAGAGCTGGTTAATTCATAATTTTTCAATTCGTTAAAAGGGACAAATTTTGCATCTAAAGCATCATCATTTGCTATTGGTTCTTTATCTGCTGCTTCTTCAATTTGTTCTACAAAATAATTGAGTAAAACATAATGATATTCAATTTTTCCTTCATCATCACGCATGATTTTATTGATAATTCCTGCTAATCCATTAATGCGTGTTTTAAAACCCGTTTCTTCTTCAGTTTCCCGTAATGCAGCATCTTCAACCCGTTCTCCTAAATTTAAATGCCCTCCAGGAATGCTCCAATACCCTGCATCAGGATGATATTTTCTTTTAATCAGTAATAGATTTTTATCTCGAATTAACAATGCGCCTACACCTACATGGGGAAAAAGGGGATAATGCCTGAGGTGACGTATATTTTTATTATTGGAATTCATATAATTACTTCACTTATACTTTTATTTTTTGGAATTTATAGATCCTATTTTTTAGGGTTAAATATAGGAATGCATGGCTATAAATCAATTTATACTATCGAACGCGCACCGAAGATGACTCCAAAAAAATAGGCTATTTAAATAATATTAGTGCGATAAGGTAATTTTTTTTTACTATTAAGGACTTATTGTTGTGAAATAAAAAACAAATGATCTTTAAAATATAATATTTATGTCAATTACCACTTACTAAAGTCAGTGGCTTGTAACTAGAACTCTTCCTAACGATTCAATCGAATCGGTCATTGGAGA
>DXJM01000276.1 GCA_019057355.1 Promethearchaeota archaeon
CATCCTTGAGAATAATATCGTGATGGTGACGCATTATTTGAAATCTGTCGGGAAAATAAAGAGAGGTGAATAAAGATTTAAATCATGAAGGGAAATTAAAAATTATCCGTTATAAAAATATTAGGAAAAACATTATAAATAATTACCGTGATGTTCTCAGATCTTTTCCTTTAATTTCAATCTCGGAGCCAATCCTAAAGACATCATTTCTTGTAATAACAGTTTAAAAGCATAGGAACAAACTACTTTTGATATTGTTGTTCCTTCTCCACAGACAGGACAATATCGTTTATCTCTATTCCTATCATACACTGCCAATAGTCCACATTTTTCACAAATGAGAATAACTGTTCTATCAGATTCATCCAATAACCTTTCTTTCAGTAATATGGCAGAACCATGCCCCACGAGGCAATCTCTTTCCATTTCTCCGAATCGAAGCCCTCCCTCCCGTGCGCGCCCTTCAGTGGGTTGCCTGGTTAATATTTGTACAGGTCCTCTCGCTCGAGCATGAAGCTTATCTGCGACTAAATGATACAGCTTTTGATAATAGATGGGAGCACAATAAATTCCTGCCTCATATTTTTCTCCCGTTATTCCATTATACATGACCTCCCGCCCATTGAATTCAAAACCTGCTTCTACTAGCTGTTCTTGAAGATCCGTGATATTTTTCCATTCAAATGCCGTGGCATCTCCTAATATTCCCGTGTTGCATGCTATCTTTCCACTTATTCCTTCAAATAACTGTCCCAAGGTCATTCTTGAAGGCATTGCATGGGGATTCACAATAATATCGGGAATGACTCCCGATGCCGTAAAAGGCATGTCTTCTTGAGGTTGAACCAAACCCAAAACACCTTTCTGTCCGTGGCGTGATGAAAATTTATCTCCAAGTTCTGGAATCCTCAAATCTCTTACTTTTATCTTAACTAGCTTGTTTCCATCAACAGTTTCAGAAATAATGACCGTATCTACGATCCCTCTTTCATTATGCCTCATGTTTTTTGAAGTTTCTCTTCGATTTGGTTGCATCAGTTCAAATTCTTCGTAAGATTTAATAAATCTAGGGGGTGATGTCCTGCCAATTAACACGTCTCCTCCATTTACCGTGGTTTCAGGTTCAATTATTCCGTCAACTTCTGATAACAATCGATAGGATTCTGCGGACTTAAAGCCTCGAACTCCTCTCTCAGGAATTTCAAATTTATCAACTTCTCCTCCGGGATATTTTCTTTCCTGGGCATCATATGTCCTAAAAAAATGACTTCTTGCAAGTCCACGGTCAATCGAAGCTTTATTTATGATGATGGCATCTTCAATATTAAATCCTTCAAAAGACATCATTCCAATGATAAAATTTTGACCCGCTGGACGCTGGTTAATTCCAATTATTTCCATTGGACTCGTTTTTACCAATGGTTGTTGAGGATAATGCAAGGTGTGTCCCCTAGTGTCCAATCTTAGGTGCATGTTAGCGGCAAACAGGCCTAATGCTTGTTTTACCATTCCTGCTTCATAGGTATTTCGAGGTGATTGATTATGTTCTGGAAATGGGATTATTGAAGCACATATTCCTAATATAGCAGCAGGGGATATTTCTAAATGGGTATGTTCTGCCGTGATATCTTCTTCAACCATGGCAATAAAAGCATTTTCTTCCTCCTCTGCATCCAAGTATTCGAGAATCCCTTTTTTTACCAAATCTGACCAATTAAGTTTTTCTTGTTTTATCTTTTCAATGATGTCCTTGGTGATCAGGAGCTTCTCATTTTTTAAAATAAATAGGGGTCTTGTCGCTCTTCCAGCATCGCAATTTATTTGTATTTCTCTTGAATCATAGTAAAATCCGATGTTAACATGTTGCCCAATTTCACCTTTCCTGCGTTTTTCCCTGAGTTGGCGTATGAATGAATTGTATTCTTGATGAATACCGACTAGTTTTCCATTCAAGAAAACCTTTATTTTAGATCCTCTAATATTTTTAACTTCATTTATGGGGATAACTCCTAATTCTAAAATAATATTTTCCAATAAATTTTCATCAGCTCCGACTGATATGATAGAAGCAAGCCCTAAATTTTTGACTAATCCACAATTTGGTCCTTCTGGTGTTTCAGCGGGACAAATTTTTCCCCATTGCGTGGGATGCAAGTCTCTTGCTTCAAAGTGGGGTTGACTTCGACTTAAAGGGGAGATAACTCGTCTTAAATGGCTCAAGGTTCCAACATGATTTGTTCTATTTAATAATTGACTCACGCCTGCTTTTCCTCCAACCCAATTGCCTGTAGCTAGAGCATGTCTTATTCTCTCGGTTATTACATCTGCTCTGACTGCAGTTTTGATGTTTGGAGCTCGTCCTCTAACAGCTGTCCTTTCCAATTGATACTTGATGTCTTTTACAAGGTTTAAAAAGGCAACACGGAATAAGGACGTAAACAATTCTCCTGCCAATTTAAGCCTTTTATTGGCATAATGATCTTTATCATCGGGCTCTCTATAGCCAATTGCAAGCTCCATTACTTTTTGAGCCATCTGCCCCAAATAATAAGCTTTTTTTATTCTATCTTCTTCATTGTTTCCAATATGAGGTAAAAGGTACCTATCTAAAACTTGAAGCGCTCTTCTAATACGATAATCTTTAGTTTGTCCAATTGCAACTCTTTTTCCAATATAATCTAGAGCATTTTGTTGAGATTTTTCAGGATCCTTTAAGACCTGAATTTCAGAAGCAACATCGATAACGGGAATTAATTCCTTTTGAATTTCGTCATTTTCGGATATTGCTTCAAAGATCTCTCGATCAGAATGTAAACCTAAAGCGCGCATTAAAATTGCTAAAGGTATTTTTCCGGGGACTGATGGGAATGATACTCTAAGATTACCATCCTTTTTTCTTTCAATAGTAACAGGTGCTCTAAAGCCACTTCTAGTAGAAAATACCTTGGCTTGATGAGTAGAACTCGAGCTCCTGCTTGCTTCTTCCGCTAATATTCTATTGGGTGCTAAATCTTCTTGAGTTACCAGAACTCTCTCCGTGCCATTAATAATGAAATATCCCCCCGGGTCCAATGGATCTTCACCATTTTTTATGAGTTCTTGTTCTGTTAAGCTTTCCAAGGGACACCTGCAGCTTTTAAGCATTATGGGGATTTTCCCAATATAAATATCCAGAGTGTCTTCCTCTTCTTCCCTTTGTGTCCTTTCATCAATTGTTATGGGAGTCATTTCCAAAGCAATATCGGCGGCATAACTTAATTCTCGAATTCTTGCTTCAATTGGTGTTATCTCCATGGTGGCACCGTCCGCCTCTCTAACTTTTGGTTTTCCAACCTTGATTTTCCCAAATTTTATTTTAAATCCGGGAATATCAGGAACTACCTCCGCAGATTCATCAACAATTTCTTGCATTTGATATTCTATGAAATCGTTATACGAATCCAAATGCTGTCTTACCAGGCCTTTTTCATCAAATAAGCTTTTTAAAATCATCCACTTATCTGCATTAGTTATTTTTTCCGTAGTCAATATAATCAATCCTTGATATTAATATAATTAATCTCAAAA
>DXJM01000277.1 GCA_019057355.1 Promethearchaeota archaeon
TCAATCGTCCTAACAAGGGGATAAGAAGTCTCCTTAATGTAGCAGTTTCTCCAATGACCGATTCGATTGAATCGTTAGGAAGAGTTCTAGTTACAAGCAACTGACTTTAGTCAGTGGTAATTGACATCTAACTTTTTATCAATAAATAGATGTTAATGTTATTATTATTTTCAATACTTACTATTTAAACATGTTCATTAATGATGGTCATTGATTATCATTAATAGTTAATATAATGGAAGGATGATATAAAGTCAGTCTAAGGATTAAGGATGAAGAATATTAATATTTATCATCTCTTCAGCAAAAATTTATAGCTTGTTAAATTTATATAAAAATTACTTAGAAAAATTTATACATAATAAGTTGATACATTTAAGTATAATATTGAGTTATTGTTTACATTAAGAAACTTAAAGTGGTCAAATATTCATGAGTGAGGAGCGCGGATTTGTATTTAAAATAACTGTAATTGGAGATGGAGCAGTTGGAAAAACCAGTTTAATTAAAAAATATACCCAAGGTAGTTTCCAAAAAGATTATATCAAGACATTAGGAGCCCAATTTTCAAAATATGATGAAAAAATAGACGGTGATAACTGTAAATTATTTTTTTGGGACATTGCTGGACAGAGGGAGTTCGATTTCATGCGTCCAACCTTTTATAAAGGATCCAAGGCGGCTATTATCGTTTTTTCGCAAGAAAATAGCGAACACGGGAAGGAAAGTATTACAAGCATTAGTGAGTGGCATGATGATATAAAAAAATATTGTGGAGAGCTCCCCATCGTGCTATTGGGAAACAAGATTGATTTAGTAAAAAATCAGAACTTGAATGATAATATCATAAAAAAAATTGTAAAACAACGCAAATTTCTTGGTTATTACAAGACCAGCGCAAAAACAGGAGCTGGAGTGTATGAAGCGTTTCAAACGATAATTAAAGAGTTATATAATAAATTTAAATAATAAGATGTATGACCATATTGAAGGATGTATGGAAATATTGAAGGATATCCGAAAATATTGTTGTTTTCTTCAAATCACTGCGCACCATGCAAGCCAGTTGAAGAAATGCTAAAAAAAATAAATATTTCCATGTTTGGAAAAAAGTTGAATATTGATAAAATTAACATTGAAAATAAAGAAAATATACATTTGGTAAAACAATATATGATTACCTCAATTCCAACTATAATAATAGCAGACAAAAAATTAAGCGTTGATGTTCAAGAGGAAGATATCATCGATGCAATTTTAAATGGATTTATTTCAAGTATTGAGTTATAATTAATATATATTCAAATAAAAGAGAGATTGATAATTATGGACAGGCAATTACTATCAAAAATATTAGCAATAATGAAATCGCGCTTGCTAGAAGGGAAAAGTTATGGAAACTTAAAGGTTGGTGCATTACTTGCATTAGGACATCAATTAGAAGCCATTTTTTATTACCTAGGGCATGAATTAGGAACTTTTTTAAAAGTTGATCCCATCTCGGGTGTTTCAAACATTCCAGATGCCTTGATAAAAGCCATATCAGAGTATCATATCGGTGAAGTAATGATCACCGATAGTTCCGGAGAAATCATTCAATTAAGACTAAAAGAACACTCTTCTATTAAAGATCTCGTCAATCAGGGAATTACTTCAAAAGGGAATTTCTGTTCCTTCGAGGCGGGATTATTATCGGGACTTGTTGAAAAATTATTAGCCGGAGTCACGAATCTATCTAACGTGCACTGTTTTGCTCAGGAAATAAATTGCAGTTTACAATCTGGACAAGATTTTTGTGAATTCATAATCGTATTTCAAAACGAATGATCATTTATTGCATTATCATTTCAAATATTAAATTTAGAGAAAATTATATAGGAAAAACACTATAATATTTTTATTAAAAATAAATTACTAAATGATTAATCATGGCAGATAAGAAATATATTATCAAGCTATGTCTCCTTGGAGAGGCTTCCGTGGGAAAAACTTCATTGTTATTTCGATATATCGAAAATAAATTCAAAGATAATTATAAAGCAACACTTGGGGTCAATCTGCTCAAGAAAGATATTAACGTGGAGGGTTATGGACCTACCACCGTTCAAATATGGGATCTTGGAGGGCAGGAGTCGTTCAAGAGTTTACGACAACTCTATTTAGAAGGAGCAAATGGAGCTTTAATTATCTTTGACATGAGTCAAAGAAAAACATATGAAAAACTTGATGAGTGGGTAAATTCATTTATAGAGGCACGAGGACAGCAACAATTATTGCTGGTTGGAAATAAAATGGACCTCACAGGTAATATAAAAGTTAAAGAAGAGGAAGTTAAGGGATATGCTAAAAAGAATAATATGAAATTTATCTTAACCTCAGCAAAAACAGGGGAGAATGTTGAAAAAGCATTTTTAGAGTTAATTAAAAATATTTTAAAATATCTCTCTATAGAAGAATAGAAGAGGGAGAAATTTCTTAAACCAATCGTATAGAAATTTATTTTATCCGAATGCAAAACTCATTTTATAAATCTATTTTTATTCCTAAACATTACTGACAAGTCTCAAAATAATTAGGTTAA
>DXJM01000278.1 GCA_019057355.1 Promethearchaeota archaeon
ATATAACGAGAAGAAACTATAAATCATGTAAGGAAACCCAAATAAAATGCTCCACCAATTAAGTGAAATAATTATATTTCCTAATAAATTCTCTCCCAAAAATCCTGTATAATTACTCCAAAAGGTATAAAAAAGGGCCACGATCAATGGAAGGAACACGAAAAAAGCAGTATTCTGTGGCGAGTGATATTCCCTATGCTTGCTTACTTTTTTAAAGAATTTTAGGGTGAAAACAATCCAAATCCCGATTAATAACCATGAAGTTAAAATATTAAAAGAGGGATCAATGTATACTCCATGTATGATACCGATGATTAATGTTATCAAAATGATTATAACATTCCACATCACGTTTTTTCACACCTATTGAAGTAATAATATTGAAATAAGAAAAATTTAATGATCCTCAATTCTTTTCAAAAATCTGCATCCAATAGTGAAAAATTATCATGCAAATTTGAGGAAAAATCTCAGGTATCTTCATCATATTCTAAATATACCGCCTTGCCTTCGATGATAGGATTCATGAAATTTAAAATATCGGGAAGCATGCGGACATCGATAGCACCTCGAATACCAAAGGGAAGTGAAAACCATTTTCTCGTTTTTAAATTTGCCCTATACATCTCAAAACCTAAAGATGTACCATCAATCTGGTAAGGATCTATAACAAGAGCAATAGCTTTATTCCAAAGGGTTTGATAGCGAGCTTGAGTGCCCAAATCTTCATTACTCATGAAACAACCATAAGAAGGGTGGCTATGATACCACCCGCATATGAACAAATTATTTTTCTTGATATCTTTCCATGCTTTTACATAATTTTTATAGTCCTTAATTTCGGCATAGACTGCATTACCATGCCCCATTGGATAAGCATCTTCTATAAGAAGGATCGTATCGTCATTTTCCAATGTACCTGCAAGAAGACCAATCACCTCAACCCATTGAGAATGGGGTATTTTAGAGTGAGCATACTTCAATGCATGGCTTGCAATTTTCAAAATTGCCTTAACCGTGATCTCTGTTTTCATGGCAATCTTTTTCTGGCTTATAGGATACTTTTCATAGTCAGGAGTGATGTATTCTTCTTTAGTTTCTTGTTCGTGATGGATGTATTCTTCCACGATTTTCTCTGCAAATACTTCGGGTTCTTTCGGTCTTTCATATTTTTTTTTGTCTTGTTCTTCAGATCTTAATTCATCATAAATTTCTTCAAGAAGTTCTCGTTTTAACTTTATTTTCTCCATTTTTTTCTTAATCGCTTCGGCTTCATTCAATAAATCATCTTTGTCCATTTAACAAATTCACCACTTTTTATTAGCATACTTTTTTACAAGATGCTTTACCTTTTTTTCATACATTTCTGGGTCATTTATCATTTCTAAAGCGGCTTTTTTGTTAAAAACATCGGTAGGATTGATATATTTACCCCGAGTATTGAACATTGCTATAACTGCTTGAATTACAGTAGTAATTGTCTTTGAAGGGCTCCATCCTCCTTTCTTGCCGATAAGGCTTGGATCTACAAGAGCCAAGCAAATATTACGCTGTTCCTTGTATTCTTGAGGCTTTGGCCAGAAGTTTGGGTGCCAGATCGGGGTATGAAGGCGAACAAATGGAGGCTTGCTCGGATATTCTGGAGGGAACTTTACTTCAAGTCGAAATAATCCTCCTTGAAACGCAGTACCCTTTGGACCTTTTAACGTGATAGCAAGATGGTCTATACCCTTGTTTTTAGGATCAAATGGCTTTAATTGTTCAATTTCGCCATCTTTTACCATTTTTTTCAGTCTTGAAAATTCTTGTGTAACTCGATTATTTCTTGCACTCATAATATCACAATTTTTTATTTTTAGTATAGTAATATAAGAAAATCAATATAAATTAATTTGGAATGATCTTGAAGTATCATCCTCATTCCAAAAAAAAGGAACATGCTTTTCAATGCTCATTGATTTAATTTTAAGGTCACCATTATGTCTCCTTCTTTAAATCCTGCAACAGTAATGAGCTCCAAATTTCTTAATCCATTTTTTTTAATGGACTTTTCAAGGTCGATCTCTTTTATATTATTGTAATCAATCATGGTGAGAAGTGGTATCATTTCGGGATCGAGCTCATGGCCCCTAACTACAAGAGCATCGACAAGTTTCTGGCAATGTTCATCATGACGGGCATGTATTTCTTCTCGCAAGACCTGATTTCCACATTGAGTACAATCCAACCTTCTTTTCTTTTCAATTGAATAAAATTTCATTGTCATGGCATTAAAGACCGTGTAAGTTTTGACTGGATCTCCTAAAGCATTATTTCCACGCAACCAATGGAGTATTTTAATTGTTTCATGTGATTGTATTGCCGAAATAATAGCATTTATGGTTATAATTCCCGGGTCATGCCTATCTATTATTTTCACCACATCAGCGCTGGAAAAAAGGGGAGGGAAATTATGCTTGCGGGATAGATCATTTGCAATATTTTGTATGAACTCAACATCCTTGATTTTCGATGGATCTGGGTCTTTATTGAATTTCTCCTGAAAGGCCATGTTTCCCTTAAAAACACAGTGAATCCTTTTACGAGGGATTCCAACAACCGTGCATGCGGCCATTTCATCGTCTTCAACAGAAGGTAAAGGATTGCATTCATAACACGCATTTTCCTGGGGAAATATAGTATAAAAATGACCGTGATATCCTGAAACTCCTCCATCTATCAAAGGCTTTTTAAATCGCACTGCTTGAGCATTTAAATTAAGTCTAGCATTCATAGAGTCCAATCCTCCGATGATGACATCTGCCGCATTATAGATAGCAGGGTTAAGGCGTTCTAAAGACGTGCTATACCCCTCAATGGTGATATTTGGATTGATTTTTCTCAACATTTTCGCAGCGGCTATGGCTTTTGGCTGTCCTATTTTAGCATCAATGAATAATACTTGTCGATTAAGATTTGAGTGCTCGATAACGTCTAAATCAACCAAATCGAGATGTCCGACTCCTAACATTGCCAAGTTTTTTGCTATTTCACACCCCAAACCGCCTACACCTGCAATTAAGACTCGTGAATTCTTTACAATGGATTGAGACCATCCTTCGAGTCTAAATTGTCGGTTGTATAATACCCTCTCTTTTGGACTTAAATCCTCACTAAAAAAATCTGAATTATTTTCCAATTGTATCACTAATCATAATTATTATGTTAAAAAATAAAAAAACATTGAAAGTAATAATAACTTTCATTTTTTATGTGTACCTTTTAAAAAACTCCTGCGGTACTGGCAGGTATTAGAAGAACATCATCCCCATCAGCAACATTATAATCTCTTAATGCATTTCCCTCATCCATGGTAACACCGCCATGTGACAAATGGAAGTCATTAGGATTCAAACCAAAAATATTGCCAACTGTTTTTTTTACATCCCCTACCTTGTTTCCATCATTAACGGTAAGTTTTTGTTTCTTTTCTCCAGGACCAATTGTTGACATGAAAAAAATCGAGATTTTTTTTCCTCCTGCTGAAGGAATCTTTGATGCCGGAGTTTTTGAACTGATTGGTTCAGGTTCAGATTCTTCTAATTCTAAGTCTTCATCAAATTCTTCAAAACTCATATAATTATTCTCCTCTTTTTTTAATTTTTCATTATATTTTTAATAAAAAGACATTAAACCGATATTATAAAACCCTCTGGAAAGATTGTTAAGTTTTTTCAGATTTAGTTTTTGTATAATTGAATTTAAAGAAATAGAGATCGTATAAATAAAGCCATGGCATATTATTATATA
>DXJM01000279.1 GCA_019057355.1 Promethearchaeota archaeon
ATTATTTTTATGATTTCTAACTTTTTTTAAATATTTTCACTATTTTCAAGGTGTGAAATCTAAAAAGAATATCCTATGAATTTAAAAAAACTTTTTTAAATTGAGAGTCTTAAAATTTATATGAATATTAAAATCAAGGAATTTTTATTATTAATGACAATTGTAAATTCTGCAATATCTTTTTTTTTTTGTTTTATCTTTTTTCTACTAAATCTTAGAGATTCTTCTATTCCCAATATTAATTTACAATCATTTTTACTTATTTTAATGGTTATTAGTGCTTCTCTGGCTATTGGATGCTTTTTATTTTATTTCTTATATCTAGAAAAAAAATGGTATGGAAATTAACAGTTATTATTTAATATTTATTATCTACTAGATTTTTTAAGAATAAATAAAGAATTAACAAGAGATTCAAAAACCGATTCTATATTTTGACCTGTTTTTGAGGAAGTTTCAATATAATCACAAAACTGGTTTCTTTCTATTATTTTCGGGATGAGAACATTTTTTACTACTGCGCACTCATAAAGGTCGCATTTTGTTCCAACTAAGAGAATGGGTAATTCTTTATTTTGAGATCTTAATAATTGTACCCAATTATCCAGAGAGATAAAACTATTATAATTAGTAATATCAAACAACAATAAAGCACCTTGGGCTCCATGCAATGCTATATCTATGATGTATCTGAATCTATCTTGACCCCCCAAGTCCCATAATTGCATTTTATACAAGGTATTGAAATGTTGAAATTCTTTTATAAAATGTTCAACACCGACGGTCATTTTAGAAGTTGGTTTAAATTTTCCCTCAATATATCTTTTTAAAAGTGTTGTTTTTCCAACACTGGCATTCCCTGCTACAATAATTTTTATGAGCCTTTCTTGTTGAGTTGAAGTTGTTAGCATTTTTTATCATCCATTTATTTTTAACTTAATTTAAAAATGTATAAATAATATTAAAAAACTATTTGGCATAAAAATGAAACATTAATCATTATAAAAGCTAAAATTTATGGAATGATACGATTTTAAACCATCTAATTGGAGACCAATTTACGATAAAACCCAGATATTCTCAAAATAGATATAAAAAGTTACCCTTATTCAGAAAGGTTTAGCTCTTATAAAAAATGATTCCTGAAAGGATTAAATAGTTTCTCTTCAGCGATAGTGGTCTCTCCAAAGTGCCCCCCACAAATTTTGAAATGACCTGTTAAATCAGGATTATGCATTATCTTATTTTTGATACTTGAAAAAAGCACCCGTTCGTCGCCTCTAGGGATATTAAATTCCCCCACATTTCTTTTTAAGAGGAGATCTCCCGTAAAAATAATGCCATCGATTAAATGACCTCTCAGTTCTTTTACATCATTTGAATAGAAACATAAACTTCCAGGAGAATGCCCTGGAGTTTCCAAAGTAATTAAAGTAATTTCTCCAAGGTTTATTTTTATCCCTTCTTTTAACCATTTATCAGCTTTTATATTTGTAAAAAGTCCAAAATCTCTAAGAAATTCAAGATTATTCTTACCATCCTTATAATCATCATTAGATTTATCGTGCTCATAATTCTCCATTAATAAGATCATTCGTTCAATATCTTCTTCTCCTGCCCTCTTTGATAGTGGATTATATTCCGCTTCATGATACATTAAAATCAAGTCCGGAAAATGTTCTTTAATTATATCTAAATGTATCGAATGATCGAAATGTCCATGTGTTAATAGGACTTTAATATTTTTAGGTTTGATTTTCTCTACTTCTTCAATGATTCTATTCGGTTCAAAACCAGGGTCAATTAAGGCGATTTCTTTGGTATTTTCAGAACCAATGATATAGGAGTTCGTTTCTATGGGGCCTACAACAATTTTTTTAAAGATCATCTTGATAAGTTTTGATACTTCTTCTAACCTAAATATAGTTAACCTAAATATATATGAGTGTTCATGCTTCCGGTATCCCTCCCTTCAATCCTTCATTTTTTAGGGTCTTAATCATGTCATTAAAAATTGGAATCCACAAATGAAAAAGTTAAAGGTTAATAAACCATGTTATCTACCGAAGAACTCATGAATTATGTAGTTGGAAATTTAGTCGAACCCGTGTTTCGACCACCCTCAGAATGGGATGCGCTCTTAATTGCCATAACGACGGGATGCACCCGGAAGTGTACCTTTTGCCCAATGTATAGAACAAAAACGTTTTCTATACGCAAGGATGTCGGAGATATCAAAAAAGACATTAAAAGAGCCTATGATCTGTATGGGAATCAAGTAAGTAAAATCTTTTTTGAAGACGGAAATGCGTTTGTCGTAAAATCGGACCTCCTCTCTGAACTGACCAAATATAGTTATAAAATTCATCCTAATCTCAAAAAAGTGAGCGCTTATGCTCATGTAAAGGACATCATCAGTAAGTCCGATGATGATTTGAAAGAACTGGCAGAAAATGGATTTACCATGGTCTACGTGGGCGTTGAAAGTGGAGATGATGAGGTGCTAAAAGCTTGCAAGAAAGGAACCACACAAGACGAGATTGCTCTTGCGGCTCAAAAGTGTCATCAAGCAGGAATATCGTGGTCTAGTATTTTTTTATTAGGACTTGCTGGAAATGATCCTGAAAAAAGTAGAAAACACGCAATTGAATCTGCTAAATTGATTAATAGGATGGCTCCATCTACTCCAATAAATTGGTATGTTTCACCTTTAACATTACGTGTAACTGGTGGAACCGAATTGTGGGCTCAAAAATCATCGGGTGAGTTTAAACCGTGTTCTAGTACCCAAATTCTAGAAGAATTATATACGATGATAGAATATACTTCTGAAGATTTGCAGAAATGCATATTTAACTCAAATCATGCTTCCAATTATGTGGGTCTGAAAGGAGAATTAGGAAAAGATAAAAAGAAGTTTCTTGAACTAATTCAAGCTAGTATTGAGAATCCTAGCCTTCGTCGTCCTGATTATCTTCGTGGTCTTTAAAAGTACATTTATACTTAATTTTTCTTGTGAGATCATTAAGAAATACGAGATAACTATTTACAATGTCATGAATTTTTTCTCAAATTATTATTTCTAATATCCAAATAAAACAAGTTTAAAGGTCCTGCTAACAAGAAGAAGATTCCACTATAAGAAATTATTACCGTCGTTAGAAATATCATGCATCTAAAATCAATACCAAATATTTAATAAGGTTTTTATCAATCCAATATTTGAATTATTTCAATTTTCATTGAAAATTCGTTTTTAAAGCCAATTCTATCTTAAAGGTGATAAAAATAAGCATTAAACACAAGAAATATTATCACATGATAAGTATAGTAAGTCTAGGCGCATTAATTGGTTTTCTGATTTTTGGCATTACTGTTATAAATGCATCGACCATATTTCCCAATTATAAAACACCTAATCTTGAAGAAAAGATAATGGGTCAAGGTGAGGTAATTTATATCGATCTTGAGGGTGGTTTTTTTGGTATTATCTCAAATGACGGCAAGCATTTCAATCCAATTAATTTGCCCCCAGAATATAAAATAGATGGGCTAAAAGTATTTTTTGAAGCTATAATAAGAAATGATTTAGTAAGTTTTTATATGTGGGGTTATATAATAGAATTGATTAATATTCGATTTCAATTCTGAACTCTCGTTCATTGAATTACATCTAAATTATTTGTTTAAACCCTTTTTTCGCATGATCTTAATAGTTATATTCATAAGTGCAAAAAAAAACCCTACTAAAGATAATGTTAAATCTTTTTGATTCTTTCTCCTTTTTAATGAATGATCTAAGGGATAAGAAAATGAGGAAGGAATATTCCCTTTGTTTGCATTGGAAACAAGGTGATGATTGCCTTGGTTTTATAGAGAAAGAGGGGGACTCTGTAAAGGGTTTAATTGCATAGTCTAAGTTTATGGAACAAAACGCAAGACAAATAAGGGCTTTAGCAGAGATACTTAAAGGACAAAATATATCGATTAATGGAGGCACTCATAGCATTTATTTAGAGGGTTCAGAAGAGATTCTAGATGTGGCTGTTGAAAAAGACTTAATTCGTTGCGATTTCTTCCTTGAAGATGATGATAATGTTGGATTCATTCAAGATAATCATACTTCTAAGATCATTATGAAAGCAAGGGATATCACGAGGACATGTTTTGAATGTGATAAAGGATTATCTTTTAATGAGTTTTACACGTCGAATCTTAAAGATTACCCAAAGAAACAAGCCGCCAAGCTATGGTGCAGGGAAGAAATAGAATTCTTTTGTTGTGACTGTTTTGAAAGATTAAAATGCCCTAATTGCATGAAGAAATTAGGATTTTCATTAGAGAGTGGACGACCTTTTTATTATTGTTTGGAATGTCTTAAAACTCAGCTTTCAAAGATAAACGAGGAATTAAGAGAAGTTAATGAATCCCAATCGGTAAAATTATTATCAGGTCTAAATTTTTTCATCAATAGATTAAATTTTAATGAAGCAAGCTAGGTCTAATAAAAAAAGAAATAATCTTTTAAAAAAAAGGGTTATAAAGAAAGACAATGATGTAAGGTGCAATTATCCAATAAATTCTTTTAACATCGTTAGGTATTGCGTGATCTTATCTTCCTGTCCCTCGCGTTCTGGTCCTCCAGCACCCTTCAATCGTATTTCAAGGAACTCCGGGCATATTTCATCTATACATGTTGATTTTTCTAGCGCTTTTTTCATTCCTTTAGAAAACATTTTCTTCCACGATAAGGCATGCGTGTAAAAGGTAGCAACCTTCGGAATGGGTACTTTTATTACATCACCAAGTGCTTTTACAAAGCTAGTCATCTTCCTGTCCGCTCCGAATGCTTCGACTCTTGTTGCAAATACTAAAGCATCGGGATTTCCATTTATTATATCTTCAGGTCTCGTTGAATCTATGGAGCCTACTTTAACATCATAATTCGCTTTTAATGCATCAGCAAATTGGTTTGACAAGCGTTCGGTATTGCCTGCTTGTGAATTATGAATAAACCATACATTTTTCATTTTTTTGTTAACCTTATTTTATTTATTTTCATTAGGTATTTCAAAATATTTTAAATTCATGGATTTAATATTATTTAAATTTAAAAAATTTATGAAAACATATATCATTAAAGGAGTCCGATTTTTTATAAATGGTACAGTGATCTAAACTTGACAACACAAAAAAATATATTAACCATTATTTAATTTTAGAAATTGTTGAGTTATGTTTCAAAAACATTCCAAGGAATATTTGCTTGATCATTTATGGATATTAGAAAAAAATTTGGGAAATTGCATTTTTGAACATGCTTTTAAACCTGCTGGAAAAAAAATAGAATTTTCTTTGGATGTCATCTCAAGTTTTTTAATAGCGTTCTCAAGATTTATTGATCAGATTTATTCTGATAAGATCAAAAAAATAAAATTTCAAAATCAGAAGTTTTTTTTTAAGGCTACCGAGAAGCACGTGTTTATTGTTAGCACGAATAATCTCAAAAAAATAAATGATTCAAAAATTGAGAATTTTATCATAAAAATTGCAGAAAAATTTTATAGACTCTCTTCTCAGAATGAAAGGGATCAAGACAATTTTTCTAAAGTTACAGATTTTCAAGCTTTTGTCGATGATATTGAGGAATTAGAGAGATGAGATGATTTTATCACTTGTTTTTTAACATTCATTTCATGGCATCTCTAGTCATTTGATTTCATTTCTGATGTTATTACTAATTGAAAATCTCTCTTGTTTTACCACGTAATTGAGGAGCAAATTAATTTAAATTTATTTTCTACATTCTTGTTTAATAAAGTTAAATTAAAATAGATAAATGATTCAATATTATCATAGGTAATGCATTTAATTCATGATAGAGTATGAATGAGGAAATATTTAATTCGGTAATACAAGAGATCAAGAGCATTTTTCTTTTTTTAACAGAAGAGGAACCTACACCTGATGATGAAATTGAAGCTCGAGAAAAATTAATTGTATTATTTAAGGATTTAAAAAAAAATAATGCCAATAGAGAAATTAACGATTTCATTGAAGATATAATTAAAGATCTAGAAAATTGGGATACTTTAGATTTATGGTTCAAGGAAGTTGATAGCTTAATCACGGGGATTAAAAAAATATTTGAAATTGTTGGATATAAAAAGCAACCAGGTCCTTTAACAGGTGATGGAACTATTTCAGGTTCTCAATTAGAACAAGGAAGATCCATGCAGGATGCTAGTGCCGAATTGCTTGATATAGTAGCCCACGTATCAGAACAATTTAAAGGGCAAATTGAAAGTTTAAAAGATAGGATCCAGGCTCTTCAAGAAGAACTTGATAAAAAAACGGAACTGCTTGAAGAAACGAAGAAAGAAGAACCCGCTTTACTACAAGATACACCCATCGAAGACTATAAAGAACAAAATAATATTCTTCGGAATTCAGGAGTCATGAATAAACAATCAAAGCTTGAACCTCCGAAAATCTTTCTCCCTCAAATTAAAGTCACTTCTCCTAAATCTGATGATGAGGAAATGCCTTTGGAATTATCTGAAATGGAAGATACGTTAAGAGAACTATCAAAAATGGAAGATAACTTGCAGATCCTATCGGAAGTGGGAGAAAAAAAAAAAATCCAAAATTATCCCTGAGGTTGTTGAAGAAGAGGTCACCTTTACGAAAATCCCCAAAATGAATCGATCAGACTTAACAGAAATTCCAAAAGCTGTTGAAAATGGGTTTTTGTTATCTGAAATTCCTAAGATGCCTCTTGCCGAAAACCAAGAAGTGTCAAGTAACCAAAAACATTCTAAAAAAAAAGTCATTACTCCTCAAGTGATTGAAAAAGTAGCTAATGAGAAAGAAATCTTGCTTACAGAGATTCAAAAAGTAGTTCCGAATAATTTTATAGAGGGAAAACATGATGAGCAAATAAACCCTTCACCCCTCAATAAAAATTCTTCGGATTTCATTGCCATTGCCTCTCATGCAGACTCAAGTATTCCTAAAGATTCAAAAAAAAAGCCGTTAATCCCTGATGTTATTGAAGAAAATCTAAATTCGAGATCTCGATCATTAGAAGGCTCTTTGTTCATGCCTGAAATGTTAAAAAAAGAAGAAAAGAGTTTAAAAAACTCTGGTTCACCTAAAGAGAGTTCGAAAGCGAATGGAGATGCAATTTTTATGTTGAAAAAACCTTCGGTAAAATTGGATGATATAAATACAGATTCCATTAAAACCACTAGGACGGATTTATATGATGTTTTTTCATCCTTTTCAGGACATAAAACAGAGGATGGTGAATTTAAAGAAACACCGATTGATGCCCAAATAGAAACTGAAGAGAAGAGTAAAAAAAAGAAAAAGCAAGAACTAGAAGATGATAAAATAAAAAAGAAGGAAAAGAAAAAAGAAAAAATAAAAAAGATAGATAAACCCTCAAAATCTAATGATATTATCACAAAAAAACCTGAAGACATTAAAAATACTCGTTCTATAATAGATTATGATAATTTACCACGTGACAAGGATATGTTATACCAAGATCTTATTGCGCTTGAGGGAAAACGTTATAGCATTGAAAAAGGTTTTAAAGAGCTTGAAAATGCGTTTACGAATAGAACCTTGAATGAAAATGAGTTTAGAAGAAAAAGTAATGATCTGTCTGCAAGATTAAAGGAGATCTCATCAAACATTACCAAATTACGAAATACTATAGCTAAATTATAAATCTTCTAGAAAATGGTAAAAGAAGAGGGCATTCTTAGTTTATGCCCTGCGCATTCCATCATCTTTTTAACTTTCTCTAAAATATTTTTATCTATCTCTTCTACATCCAAACTGTAATCCAACCGATATATGATTTCATCTAAGAGATCATAAGTCAAACCAATCTCACCCTCATCCGTTTGACCTGGCCATAAACCTGCAGATGGGGTTTTATTGATGATTATATCTGGAATGTTCAATACTCCTGCTACATTACGGACTTCGCATTTATAGAGCGATGCTAGTGGTTCAAAATCAACTCCTCCATCACCGTATTTTGTAAAATACCCTATTGCTAGCTCCGTTCTATTTCCAGTCCCTGCAACGAGATAGTTCTCTTTTGATTGAGCAATAAAATAGCATGTTGCCATCCTTAACCTTGGTTTGAAATTTGCCATTGCCATGCTATTCGTTTGAATTTTTGGTGTCAACGTGTTAACGAATTCCCTATAAATTGAAGTCAAATCAAATATTTCAAATTCGACATCTAAATGGTCTGCAATCATTTTTGCATGTTCATGATCTTGAGGAATAGATTCACAAGGAAGGTTAAAGGTGGAAACATTTTCTTTACCAATTGCATTCACGCACAAAGCAGCGGTAGTAGCACTGTCAACTCCACCACTTAGACCTACTACTACACCATCAGCATTTGCTTTGGTAATATATTCCTCTATCCATTTCTCAACATGTCTTGTTAGCTTGTTGAAGTCGATTTTTCTCATTCTTCTTTCTCATCTTGAGAATCTATAAGTTTAGTACAAATATATTCTTTAAAATCATTTCATGAATAAAAATATATTGAGATAATATAGGTAACTACGGAAGAAGAAGATATATACTATTCAACAGAAAAATTAAATAGGCTCGTGAACTGTCAATTTCTTTTTTCCAATCCCGATAAGAAAGCATGTTAATATTAGGTTGCCATCACCACGAATCGAGAATAGGGATCAGAATTAAAAAAAAGTAATGAATTTTTGAAAATGAACATAAAATATTAAGAATGGGCAATCCTTGGCAGACCCTCCTCCAAGAAAAGATTAGCGTGGAACAGGAAAGAAAAGAAATAAGGCGATTGATGGGTACTGGATATCTTGATTTATCAAAAACAACAAAGCATTATGATATCCCCTCATAAAAAATAGTATCCGTTTCATCTAATAATGGGTTAGACTTTTTGTCA